>JASHUI010000439.1:0-16338 GCA_030040095.1 Streptosporangiaceae bacterium
GCCGCGGAGGTCGACTCACGGGAGTGGCACCTGAGACCCTCGGACTGGGAGCGCACGATGCGCCGCCATGCCGCCCTGACCGCGCACGGGATCCTGGTACTGCACTTCACGCCGCGCAGGATCCGCAGCGATCCGGTCGGCGTGGCCGGGGAAATCCGGGACGCGATCAGGGCCGGCCGCGGGCGGCCGGTGCTGGACCTTCGCACGCTGCCCGCGACCGCATGAGACGTGAGCGCGGGAGCGCGGCGGCCAGGGGCCTGCCCGGCCGAAACGGCCGAAACGGCCGGGGTCAGCCTCGCTGACCGAGAGTGGCCCGGACCCAGTCCACGATGTCGGTGGTCGGCGCCCCCGGCGTGAAGATCTTCGCCACGCCCATCTGCTCCAGCTCGGCGATGTCAGCCTCCGGTATGATCCCGCCGCCGAACACGACGATGTCGCTGGCGTCGCGTTCCTTCAGCAGATCGAGGACGCGGCGGAACTGGGTCATGTGCGCGCCGGACAGGACCGAGAGCCCGATCGCGTCGGCGTCCTCCTGCAGGGCGGCGGCGACGATCTGCTCCGCGGTCTGGTGCAGGCCGGTGTAGATGACCTCCACCCCGGCGTCGCGCAGAGCCCGGGCCACCACCTTCGCGCCACGATCATGGCCGTCGAGGCCCGGCTTCGCGATGACCACGCGGATGCTGCTCATGAATGTCCTCCACCGGCTCGCGGGCCGGGCCGGCCCGCGAGGTTAGCCGCTACCGGCAGGGTAGCCGCCTGGACGCGGAGGTCCGTCCGCGGCCGAGGGAATGGCGCCGAAACGAGTTCGCCGCGACCGGCCGCCCGGTGCCACAATGCCGGCATGGAATGGGCCATCCGGGTTCCGGCGCCCGGGGCCGACCGCCTGTCGCCGCTGCGCGCCCCGGACGCGCTGGCCGGTGCCGTCGGCGGGCACGCCGGATAGGCGACCGCGAAGATGAGCCTCACCTGGTACGACATCCTCGACATCCTGCCGGGCGCCACCGCCGGGGAGGTGCGGAGTGCCTGCGCGGCGAAGGAAGACGCGCTGGCGCCGGGGCTGATCTCCGGCGCCCCGTCGCCGGTCGTGGCCGCGGCCGGGCGCGCCCTGGCCGCCATCGAGCAGGCGCGGCGGGTGCTCCTCGACCCGCAGCGGCGGCGGGGATACGACGCCGAGATCGGGGTCCTGAGCCCGGGCGGCGGCCTGGAGCGGCCCGAGCCGTTCCCGTCCGAGCCCGCGCTGGGCTATGGCCCGTATGCCAGGGGCGGCCTGGACCCGGAGTCGGCCGCGGACATGCTCGGCGCGCTGACCGACTGGCTGATCCCGCACCCCGCCCCGCCGCGGCGGGTCACCGTGCCGGACGTCCGGGGGCTGTTCGTCGGGCCGTGCCGTCGCCTCGTGGCCGGCCTCGGCCTGCGGCTGGAGACGGTCCTGCTGACCGAGCACCCGATGCCGGTCGAAGGCCTGGTCGTGAGTCAGTCGCAGCGGCCGGGCACGAGGGCCCGCCGGTCCGCGACGCTGACCGTCCAGGTCTGGCACCCGGCCCGGGCCGGGCCGCGCTCATAGCTTTTCGATGGGCGCGTAGCGCAGCACCAGGTGCTTGATCCCGTAGTCGCCGCCGAAATCGATCTTGGCCTCGGGGTCGTCGCCACGGCCCTCGACGGACAGCACGGTGCCGAGGCCGTAGGCGTCGTGGTTGACCCGGTCGCCGGGCGAGAGCGACGGCACCGCGCGGTTCCCCAGCGCCTGCACCCCGGGCCGCCTGGCCATCCGCTCCGCGGCCGGCGCCGCGGCGGCGGTCTCGTCCCGCCGCCACTCGATCAGCGTCTCGGGGATCTCCGACAGGAACCTCGACTGCTTGTGGTAACCGGGCCGGCCCCACCAGGTCCGGGTCACGGCCCGGCTCAGGTACAGGCGCCGTTGCGCCCGGGTGATCCCCACGTAGGCCAGCCGCCGCTCCTCCGAGAGCTCGGTCTCGTCGTTGAGCGACCGCTCGTGCGGAAAGACGTTCTCCTCCAGCCCGGTCAGGAACACCACCGGGAACTCGAGCCCCTTGGCGGTGTGCAGCGTCATCAGGGTCACCAGGCCGCCGTGATCCTCGCCCTCCGGGACCTGGTCGGCGTCGGCGACCAGCGAGACCTGCTCGAGGAAGTCCGGCAGCGTCCCGGCCGGAGTACGGGCGTCGTACTCCCGCGCGACCGAGATCAGTTCCTTGAGGTTCTCGATCCGGCTCTCGTCCTGCAGGTCGGAGGATTCCCGCAGCTCGTCCAGGTAGCCGGACCGCTCCAGCACGGCCTCCGCCAGATCGCCGACCGGGCTGCCGGCCAGCGCGCTCTCCCGCAGCCCGCGGATCAGGTCGTTGAACGCCTCGATGGCCCGGGCCGACCGCGCGGCCAGGCCGGGGACGTCTCCCGGCCGGGCCAGGGCCCGGGCGAAGCTGATCCGCTCCCGGGCCGCGAGCGCGGAGACGCATTCCTCGGCCCGCTCGCCGATGCCCCGCCGCGGCACGTTCAATACCCTGCGCAGCGACACCTCGTCGTCCGGGTTGGCGATCAGCCGCAGGTAGCCGAGCAGGTCGCGGACCTCGCGCCGCTCGTAGAACCGCACCCCGCCGACGACCTTGTACGGCACGCCGGTCCGGATGAAGACCTCCTCGAACACCCGGGACTGCGCGTTGGTCCGGTAGAACACGGCCACCTGGCCGGGGGTCGCCTGGCCGTCGTCGTCCAGCCGGTGCACCTCCTCGGCCACGAACGCGGCCTCGTCATGCTCGTTGTCGGCCACGTAGCCGGTGATCGGCGGCCCGTCGCCCGCTTCCGACCACAGCTTCTTCGGCACCCGGCCGCGGTTGCGGGAAACCAGGGCGTTGGCGGCGGCCAGGATGTTCTGGGTCGACCGGTAGTTCTGCTCGAGCAGGATCACCTCGGCGCCGGGAAAATCTCGCTCGAACTCCTCGATGTTCCTGATCGTGGCGCCGCGGAAGGCGTAGATGGCCTGGTCGGCGTCGCCCACCACGCACAGCTCGGCGGGCGGGCTGGGCTGGGCCGGATCGCCGCCGCGGTCGGCACCGGGCAGCTGCTGCCCGGCCAGCTCGGTGACCAGCACGTACTGCGCGTGGTTGGTGTCCTGATACTCGTCGACCAGCACGTGCCGGAACCGGGCCCGGTAGTCGGCGGCCACCTCAGGGAACGCCTGCAGCAGGTTGACCGTCACCATGATCAGATCGTCGAAGTCCATGGCGCCCGCCGCGACCAGCCGGCGCTGGTACTCGGCATAGGCCTCGGCCAGCGTCTTCTCCCGGTACGTGGTGGCCCTGGCGGCGAGCGTCTCGTAGTCAATGAGCTCGTTCTTGAGGTTGGAGACCTGGTGAGCCATGGCCTTCGGGGGATGGTACTTGGCATCCAGGTCCAGCTCGCGGCAGACCAGAGCCATCAGCCGCTGCGAGTCGGCCTGGTCGTAGATCGAGAACGACGACGGGTAGCCGAACCGCTTGCCCTCGCGGCGCAGGATGCGGACGCAGGCCGCGTGGAACGTCATCAGCCACATGGCCCGGGCCCGGCTGCCGGTGAGCGCCGCGGTCCGGGCGGCCATCTCGCCCGCCGCCTTGTTGGTGAAGGTGATGGCGAGGATCTCGGTGGGCGCGACCCCGCGCTCGGCCAGCAGATAGGCGATCCGGTGGGTCAGCACCCGGGTCTTGCCCGAGCCCGCGCCCGCCACGATGAGCAGCGGGCTGCCCTCGTGCACGACGGCAGCGCGCTGCTGCGGGTTCAGCCCGTCCAGGATGGAGTCGGCGGCAACGGCGGTCACCCGCCCAGCCTAGGCGGTGCGGCCGACACGCGGCCGGTCACTCGTCCGGGACCAGGGTGGGCGTGGCCCGGGTCAGCGTCTGCTTCTTGAAGAACGCGGGCTGGACGATGCGCAGGTAGACGAAGAAGATGACCCCGGCCAGCGCGGACAGGAACGCGATCACGAAGACGCCGCCGACCTGCCAGTGCAGCCCCGGCACGGTGAACGAGGTGACGCTGGTTCCGGTGGCGACGTCGTAGTCCTCCCACAGGCTCCAGCCGCCGGCGAAGTACAGGATGAGGCCACCGAGCAGCGGCAGGATGCCCTGCATCCACAGGGTGCGGGTGCTGCTGGCCAGCGTCCTGCGGTAGTACCAGACGCAGGCGAACGCGGTGAGCCCGTAGTAGAACGCGATGTAGATGCCGCAGCAGGTGACCGCGTCGGTGATCACGTTGCCGTGCGAGACGAAGTTCATCACCAGGTAGAGCGCGATCGAGATGCCGCCCATGACGACGGTCGACACCGTCGGGGTGAGATAGCGGGGGTGGATCTTGGCGAAGGACTTGGGCAGGGCCCCGTACACGGCCATGGACAGGGTGGTGCGGGCCGTGGGCAGGATCGTGGTCTGGGTCGACGCGGCCGCCGAGGAGAGCACCATGAGGATCAGCAGCCGGGCCAGGAACACGCCGAAGCCCGAGGTGCCGAACACGGCGCTGCCGAGGATGGACAGCACGTCGCCGGTGTTGGCCGAGTTGCCGAGGCCGATGCCCTTGGTCCCGATCCCGGCGAACGACTGCACCGAGGTGGTCACCAGCAGGTAGATGACCAGGAGCAGCAGCGTGGACACGATCGCGGCCCGGCCCGGCGTCTTGTTGCGGTCGGCGGTCTCCTCGTTGACCGACACCGCGGTGTCCCAGCCCCAGTAGATGAACAGGAACAGGACCAGGCCGTCGATGAACGGCGAGAAGCTGGCGTGGAACGGGTCGAACCAGGCCCCGCTGACCGGGATCGAGGTGGCCGGGTGGTGCCCGGTGCCGACCCGCACCAGCGCGGTGATCGACAGCACCATCAGCATGACCAGCTCGATGCCGAGCAGGACCTTCTGGAAGTTCGCCGAGACCTCGATGCCCACGTAGCAGATCGCGCACATCGAGATGATCCAGAGCACGCCGGTCAGCAGCACCCAGCCGCTGGCCGGGTTGTGCCCGATGCTGGTGACGCCGAACAGGTCGAACAGGTAAGCGCCGGCGACCTGGGCGAGGCTGGCCATGACGAGGATATCGGCGGCCACGATCCCCCAGCCGCCCGCCCAGCCGGTCTTCGGGCCGAAGGCGCGGCTGGCCCAGGTGAACGTGGTGCCGCAGTCCGGGTCGGCCTTGTTCAGCTCGCTGTAGCCGATGGAGGCGAACAGCATCGGGATGAACGCGACGATGCACACGATCGGCGACTGCAAGCCGATGATCGCGACGACGAAGCCGAGGGTCGCGGCCAGGCTGTAGGCGGGGGCGACCGACGCGGTCGCGATGACCGTGCTGGAGATCAGCCCGAGGGCGCCTGATTTGAGGCCCTTCTCGGCGATCTCCTCGCCGCCTGGCTGCTGGGCTTCTTGGATGGTGGCCATGGCTCACCCCTCCTGGCAGCGACCCGGCTGACCGGGTCTGACCTGGACCGGCCGCGAGATCGCAGGTCCCGGTTGCGACACTACGAGCGCCTAGACGGCGCCTAAGCGCTGCAGTGCGACGGTTCTAGCATGGATCGTCCTTCACGGCAACGATTTCAGTTGTAACAGCTGTGTATCACGACTGGTCCCGACCGTGCCAGGCCAGGGCTGGTCTAGGATCTGCACATGCGCATCCGCCGGGTTCTGCTCGTCGGCGCAGGCGGCGTGGGAACGGCGTTCGCCCAGATAGCCGCCCGCCGCCAGTTTGCCGACCTCGTCATCGCCGACTACGACCTGAACCGGGCGCGCCGCGCCGCCCAGGCGGCGCCGGACAGGTTCACCGCCGTCCAGCTGGACGCCCGTGACGAGCAGGCCACAGCGGCGCTGCTCGCCGGGCAGGGCTGCGATGTGCTGATGAACGCGACCGACCCCCGTTTCGTGATGCCGCTCTTCCGCGCCGCTCTCCAGGCCGGCACCTGCTACCTGGACATGGCGATGTCGCTGTCGCACCCCCACCAGGATGAGCCCTACTCCAGGACCGGTGTCAAGCTTGGCGACGACCAGTTCGCGCTGGCCTCCGCCTGGGAGGAGCGCGGCACGCTGGCCCTGGTCGGGATCGGGGTGGAGCCCGGGCTGTCGGACGTGTTCGCCCGGCACGCGGCGGACACCATGTTCAGCCAGATCGACGAGATCGGGGTCAGGGACGGCGCCAGCCTGACCGTGGCCGGCTATGACTTCGCCCCCACCTTCTCCATCTGGACGACGATCGAGGAATGCCTCAACCCGCCGGTGATCTGGGAGGCCGACCGGGGCTGGTTCACCACCGCGCCGTTCAGCGAGCCGTAGACCTTTGTCTTCCCCGCCGGGATCGGGCCGGTCGAGTGCGTCAACGTGGAGCACGAGGAGGTGCTGCTCGTTCCCCGCTGGGTCCAGGCCCGCCGGGTGACGTTCAAATACGGGCTCGGCGCCGAGTTCATCGGCGTGCTGCAGACCCTGCACAAGCTCGGACTTGACTCCACCGACCCGGTCACGGTCGGCGGGGCGAGCGTGTCACCGCGGGACGTGGTCGCCGCCTGCCTGCCCGACCCCGCCACACTGGGCGACAAGATGACCGGCGTGACCTGCGCCGGCACCTGGGTAACCGGCACCGGGATGGACGGCGCCCCGCGCGAGGTCTACCTGCATCACGTCGTGGACAACGCCTGGTCCATGGCCGAGTACGGGTCACAGGCCGTGGTCTGGCAGACCGCGGTCAACCCGGTGGTCGCGCTGGAACTGATCGACTCCGGCGCCTGGTCCGGGGCGGGAGTGCTCGGCCCCGAGGCGCTGCCGGCCGGGCCGTTCCTGGACCTGCTGACCGAGTACGGCTCGCCCTGGGCGAGCGAAGAACGGATTCCCGCGGGTAAGTAAGGTCACACACAGCAAGAACGGAGGCCTCGTGGTGGATGACTTGCGCGACTTCATCGGCGGCCAGGAAACGGACTTCTCCTACGACAAGCGAGCCGACCTGATCGACCCGAGCACCGGGGAGGTCTTCGCCACCGCCCCCATATCCAGCGAGGCCGAGGTCACCGCCGCGTTCGCCGCGGCCACCGACGCGTTCGAGGGCTGGCGCGACGCCACCCCGTCCGAGCGCAGCCTGGCGCTGCTGCGGATCGCGGACACGATCGAGTCCAAGGCCGAGCAACTCGTTGCCGTCGAGTGCCAGAACACCGGCAAGCCGGTCGCCCTGACCCTGTCCGAGGAAATCCCGCCCATGGTGGACCAGATCCGGTTCTTCGCCGGCGCGGCGAGGATGCTGGAGGGCCGCTCGGCCGGCGAGTACATGTCCGGGTTCACCTCGTTCATCCGGCGCGAGCCGGTCGGGGTGTGCGCCGCGGTGACGCCGTGGAACTACCCGATGATGATGGCGGTCTGGAAGTGGGCGCCGGCGCTGGCGGCGGGCAACACGATGGTGCTCAAGCCGTCGGACACCACCCCCGCGTCCACGCTGCTGATGGCCCAGCTGATGAGCGAGCACCTGCCGCCGGGCGTGTTCAACGTGGTCTGCGGCGACCGTGACACCGGCCGGCTCCTGGTCTCCCACCCGGTGCCGCAGATGGTGTCGATCACGGGAAGCGTGCGGGCGGGCAGGGAGGTCGCGGCCGCGGCCGGGCAGCACCTGAAGCGGGTGCACCTGGAGCTGGGCGGCAAGGCGCCGGTCGTGATCTTTGCCGACGCGGCCCCGGAGAAGGCCGCGGAGGCGATCGCGATCGCCGGCTACTTCAACGCCGGCCAGGACTGCACCGCGGCGACCCGGGTGCTGGTTTCCGAGCGGGTGCACGACGAGTTCGTCGGCGCCCTGGTGGAGCAGGCCAAGAACCAGAAGGTCGGCGGGCCCGACGTCACCGACGCGGACTTCGGGCCGCTGAACAACCCCGCCCAGCTCGACCGGGTGTCGGGATTCATCACTCGGCTGCCCGACCACGCCCGGGTGCTCACCGGCGGCAAGCGGATCGGCGACCGGGGCTTCTTCTTCGAGGCCAGCGTGGTCGACGGCCTGCGCCAGAACGACGAGATCATCCAGAACGAGGTGTTCGGCCCGGTGATCACCGTGCAGCGGTTCACCGACGAGGACCAGGCCGTGCGGTGGGCGAACGGGACCGAGTACGGCCTGGCCGCCTCGGTGTGGACCTCCGATCACGGCCGGGCCATGCGGATGTCGCGACGGCTCGACTTCGGCTGCGTGTGGATCAACACCCACATCCCGCTGGTCGCCGAGATGCCGCACGGCGGGTTCAAGCAGTCCGGCTACGGCAAGGACCTGTCCATGTACGGGTTCGAGGACTACACGCGCATCAAGCACGTGATGTCGTCGCTCGACTGAGGCGGGCCGGCGCGTTCGGAAAATTCAGGAGGCCGACGCCCGCCTAGAACGGGTAGGCGGGCAGGTCGCCGCGGATCGTGACCCACTGGGTCTCGGTGAACGCCTCGAGGTTGGCGCGCGCGCCGCCCAGGCGCCCGCCGTTGCCGGACGCGCCGACGCCGCCGAACGGGATCGTCGCCTCGTCGGCCACGGTCTGGTCGTTGATGTGCACCAGGCCAGAGGGGATCCGCTCGGCGATCTCCATGCCCCGGTACACGTCCCGGGTCAGGATGCCCAGCGAGAGGCCGTAATCGGTGCCGGCGGCCAGCTCGACGGCCTCGTCGACGGAGTCGAAGCCGACCACGGGCGCCACCGGGCCGAAGATCTCCTCGGCGTAGGCCGGCGCCGACGTCGGCACGTCGGCCAGCACGGTCGGCCGGTAGAACAGGCCCTCGTAGGTCCCGCCGGTCAGCAGCGCGGCTCCCGCGTCAACGCTGGCGGTGACGATCCGGTGCACGTTGTCCCGCTGCCCTTCGTCGATCAGCGGCCCGAGCGCCACCTGCTGGGTGAACGGGTCACCGACCGGCAACCGCTCGGCCCGGGCCGCGAGCGCCGACGCGTACTCCTTGGCGATGGAGTGGTGCACCAGGTGGCGGCTGGTCGACATGCAGATCTGGCCTTGGTGGATGAAGGACCCGAACGCGCCGACGGACGTGGCCTGGTCGACGTCCACGTCGTCCAGGACGATCAGGGCCGAGTTCCCGCCCAGCTCCAGGTGCACCCGCTTGAGGTGCTCGCCGGCCAGCCGGGCCACCGCCCGCCCGGCCCTGGTGGACCCGGTGAACGCGATGATCCGGACGGCCGGGTCGGTGATCAGCGCCTGGCCCGTGTCGGCGCCGCCCGGCAGGACGTGCAGCACCCCGGCCGGCAGCCCGGCCCGCTCGAACATCTCGGCCACCAGCGCACCGCCGGTGACCGAGGTGCGCGGGTCGGGCTTGAGGATCACGGTGTTGCCCAGCGCGAGCGCGGGCGCGACCGAGCGGATGGACAAGATCGTGGGAACGTTGAACGGCGCGATGACGCCGACCACTCCGGCCGGCACCCGGCGGGCGAAGCTGAGCTGCGGCTGCGGCGTGCGGAGCAGCTCGCCGTAGGGCTGCGAGGCCAGCGCCGCGGCCTCATAGCACTCCTCGGAGGACACGTGCACCTGGAGGTCGCCCAGCGGCGGGATGGCACCGGTCTCGCGGGACAGCCAGGTCTTGATCTCATCGGCGTGCTCGGTCCACAGATCGCCGACCCGGCGCAGCACGGCCGCCCGCTCGCTGTACGGGACCGCTGCCCAGGAGCGCTGGGCCTCCCTCGCCGCCTCCGCCGCCCGGCGCACGTCGGCCGGGGTGGCGTGCCCGATCCGGCCCAGCTCGGCGCCGGTGGCGGGCTCGGTCACCGGGTAGTCGCCGCCGGAGCCCGGCACCCAGCCGTTCGAGTAGACCTTGCCATGCCAGGTGCCCGTGTCCAGCAGTCCCATGGACGATCCCTCGCCTTCGGCCGTTTGGCGGCGTTCTTGTAGTCCGATCATCCCCGGCGACGGGCCCGGCTTGTCAACCGCTTCACGAAGTATCCGGCGGGGCCGTCCCTTTATTAACGCTCCGGCCCGGGGGCGAGCAGGGCGGCCGCGTTGTCATGCAGCAGCGCCGCCAGCTCGGCGTCACCGAAGCCGAGGCCGGCGACGGCCGCCAGCGCCGCCACCGGGTCGTCGAGCGGGTAGTCGCTCCCGAACAGCACGCGGTCGATGCCGACCTTGCGCAGCACCCAGACCAGCTGCTCGGCGAGCGGCCCGCCGGCCAGCAGGCCGGCGATGACCGAGACGTCCACCCAGACCTGCCGCCGCCACCACGGGTAGCGGGCCAGCATCTCATAGACGAGGAGCTGCGGGAACGATGGCCCGTGCGCGTGAGCCAGGATCAGCCGGGCCTCGGGCACCGCCATTGCCAGCTGGACGAACTTGCCCGGCTGGTTCGCGTCCCAGGGCGCGTAGGCGTCGAACAGGACGGGCAGGCCCACGTCGGCCGCGCGGCGCACGACCGCCGCGACCGCGTCGTCGGCCACGTCGAAATCCTGGGTGTTCGGGTGCAGCTTGAGCCACCGGCACCCCTCCCCGGCCACCCGCTCGATCTCGGCCAGCGCCTCGGCGCCGTCGCCGGGATGCACCGAGCAGACCGGAAAGAAAAAGCCCTCCGAGTCACGGGCCAGGCCGAGGACGGCATCGTTCTGCCGCCGGGTGCGCGGCAGGTCGGCCAGCGGCGCGATGGCCAGGGCCGCGGCCCGGGCAATCAGGGAACCCGCGACCCGGCGACGATAGTCCTCCGGCGGGTGCGGTTCGCCGATCTGGCCCTCGGGGTAGAGCATCGGGTGGGTGTGCGCATCGATCACGGGCCCGTCATACACCAGGCGGTCACCTCCGTGGCTTTGCACATGATCATCGCCGGTCGGGCCGGCCGCCTGTCAACTGATTCACGACAGATTCGCCCCAGTAAGATCGGGCGGGTGCTGGACGACGCCGAAGTCAACCGGATACTCGTGATCGCCGCGCACCCCGATGACGTGGATTTCGGTGCCGCGGGGACGGTCGCTCGCTGGACCGACGCCGGGATCAAGGTCATTTACTGCATCGTCACCGACGGCGAGGCGGGGGGCAGCGACCGCGGCCTATCGCGGCCCGACATGGCCACCCTGCGCCGCGGCGAGCAGACCGCGGCCGCCGACCAGGTGGGCGTGCGCGACCTGGTCTTCTTCGGCTACCCGGACGGCCGGGTGGAGGCCACGCTCGGCCTGCGCCGGGACATCGCCCGGGTGATCAGGCAGGTTCGCCCGGACCGGGTGGTCTGCCCGTCCCCGGAGCGGGACTACGACCGGCCGGGCGTCAGCCACCCCGATCACCGGGCGGTGGGCTCGGCCGCCCTGGACGCGGTCTACCCGGACGCCCGCAACCCGTTCGCCTTCCCCGAACTGCTGGCCGACGAGGGCCTGGAGCCCTGGATCGTGCGCGAGGTCTGGGTGACCGGCACCGGCGCGGCCACGCACTACGTGGACGTCACCGAGACCTTCCCGCGCAAGATGGCGGCGCTGCGCGCGCACGTCAGCCAGACCGGCGAACGGGACGACCTCGAGGACGCGCTGCGGCAGCGCCTGGCCCGGCTCGCCACGCGCGGCGGCCTGCCCGAGGGGAGGCTGGCCGAGGCGTTCCAGATCGTCGACAGCGGCTGAGCGGCCGTTAGCGGGCCCAGATCTTGAACAGGCACATCCGGCATGTCCACCAATTCGGCAGCCAAGAAGGCGAGGCTGGCCATGCGCCACCCCACGGAGCCCCGAAGCCGCCGGAGTTCATCGTGGCCGACAGCAGGCTTCCGTCCGTGGCGATGAGGGTGTAATCGCCGAAGGCCCCGCTGATACTGCAGCCGGGGAAGGCCGCGACGCCGTTCGTGGCGGTGACCGGATTGGCGGGGCAGTTGAGCGTCGCCCCGCTGCCGGGCGGTGCGGCGATCGCCAGGGTCACCGCGCTGGAGTCGCCGGTGACCACGTTGCCCGCAGAGTCCTCGACGAACACCGTGATCGGAGCGGACAGCGCTCCCCAGCGGCCGTCAGGGCCCGGCTGGGTGGCGAAGGCGAGCTGGGTCGCCACACCCGCCGTGATGCTGAAGGTGCTGCTGGTCGCCGGGGTCAGGTTCCCGTCGGTGGCCACGAGTGTGTAGCCGCCGGCCTGGCCGGTGATCCCGCAGCCGGCGAACGACGCCACGCCGCCCGACGCGGCGACCGGGTTGGCGGCGCAGCTGAGCGTCGCCCCGCTGCCGGGCTGTGCGGCGATCGCCAGGGTCACCGCGCTGGAGTCGCCCGTCACCACGTTGCCGCCGGAATCCTCCACGGAAACCTCGGGCTGGGTGGCCAGGGCCGTCCCGCTGGCGCCGCCACCAGGCTCGGTGCTGAAAACCAGCTGCGCCGGCGCGCCCACGGTGACGGAGAACGTGCCGCTGGGCGCCGAGATCAGGTTCCCGTCGGTGGCCACGAGGGTGTAGCCGCCGGCCTGGCCGCTGATCGCGCAGCCGGCGAACGACGCCACGCCGCCCGACGCGGCGACCGGGTTGGCGGCGCAGCTGAGCGTCGCCCCGCTGCCGGGCTGTGCGGCGATCAGCAGGGTCACCGCGCTGGAGTCGCCCGTCACCACGTTGCCGCCCGAGTCCTCCACGGAAACCTCGGGCTGGGTGGCCAGGGCCGCCCCGCTGGCGCCGCCACCAGGCTCGGTGCTGAAAACCAGCTGCGCCGGCGCGCCCACGGTGACAGAGAACGTGCCGCTGGTCGCCGAGGTCAGACTTCCGTCGGTTGCTTCCAGCGTGTAGGTGCCGGCCTGGCCGGTGATCTCGCAGTCGGCGAACGACGCGACCCCGCCCGACGCGGTGACCGGGTTGGCGGCGCAATCGAGCGTCGCCCCGCTGCCGGGCTGTGCGGCGATCGCCAGGGTAACCGCGCTGGAGTCGCCCGTCACCACGTTGCCGCCGGAATCCTCCACGGAAACCTCGGGCTGGGTGGACCAGACCGCGCCGTTGGCGCCGCCGCCCGGCTGCGTGACGAAGGCGAGCTGGGCCGCCGACGGCGCGGCCGGCGCCGCCGTGACCGTGATCGTCTGCTGCACCTGGGCCGCCGCCGCGTAACCATCACCCGCAGCCTGGTTCGCATCAATCACGCAACTGCCCGCCGCCAGGAAATTCACCGTGCCGCCATCGGTACCCGACACCGAGCACACCCCGGCCCCGCTGGTCGCATCCACCGAGAACACCACCGGCTGCCCCGAACCACCCCCGGTCGCCGTCAGCGCCTCCGACTGGCCCACCACACCAGGACCCGGATCCGCGAACGTGATCACCTGAGCGCCCGGGACCACGCCGCCGGCCACGTCCTGCACCTCGGCCGACCAGAACGCGGGCAAGGTCGTGTAGCTCGGCGGTTCCGCTTCGTCGTCGACGTAGACGTTGCCGATGCCGTCCGCCGCGGCGTCGCTCACATCGGTAGCCACGCCAGCCGAGGTGCCCGCACTGATGGTGGCCGAGAATTCCGAGGCCGGATACGAGGCCATCCAGCTCGGGAACGACGTCGCATCGAAATCCGATTCTGATCCCTCGAACTGCTGGAGGATCTCGTCCGGCCCGAACATGTAGCTTTGCGGCGCGACAGTTCCCGGATTGAACATCACGGTCTTGGCGCCGTTGGCGATGGCGAATGTGTACAGCGCCTGATAGTAACTGGCCTCGCCTGCCGAGACGGAGGTCAGGTCGAACATCGGGCTGCTGACGCCGTACCACGTGATGGCATTCAGCAATTCACCTTCAACGGTGGCGAGCGGGACCGCTCCGTCTTCGGTCGAAATATAGTAGAGGGGCGTAACACCCGCTGCTTGCAGCGCCTGGATGGTGGGTACCCAGGCCGTATTCTCCGCGTCGGCCGGCTCGCCATCGCATCCTGATCCCGATCCGTCGGGCGCGCAGATATCCACGATGGCCGCACTGACTGTAGGCGCCGCGGATTCCACCTGACCCCAGCTCGAGGCCGATGGAGGGGCATACAGCGTCGTGACTATTGACTGATTTCCCGTCGCCGGGGACGCCGCGGCCGATCTGAGTACCGCCGCCGGCTCAAGGCTCGTGGTGTCGGCTACCCTGGCAAGCTCTGTACCGGCGGCCGGCGGGCTTGACGCAGCAGGCAAGCCCATCGGGGCAATCCCGAGGCTGAAACCAAACATCAGGACCGGCGCCGCGAGCATTGCTATCCGAGCTATCCGAACCAGACGTCGCATGGCTCCTTTGAACCCCCACCCTTAGGTTAACCTCCACCCCTTGGGAACCCTGATGCACGAGATTACGTCGGATGCATCCGCCGTGACCGGGCTGTTGCAGAAGTGGTGTGACTTGTTAACGAGCTGTATGACCTGAGTTAGCGGTCCGGACCGGCGATCCCTGCGCGGCGGCCGTGAGGAGCGCTCTGATGCCGATGTTCGTGACGTCCGAAAGGTAGGTCTGGCCGTCGCCATCCCCGGCGGCCAGGAGGCGGCCGTTCGGGCTGAATGCCACGGAGCTCACGCCGCGGCTGCCCGAGTCGGCCAGGACCTCGACGATCCGATAGGACGTCAGATCCCAGATGTAGACCCTGCCGTCGGCGTCGGCCGCCGCCAGGTAGCTGCCGTCCGGGGCGAAGGCCACGGACCGGACGCCCTGGGTAGCCGGATCGCCGAGAACCCGAGGCCCGGCCGCGGTGCCGAGCTGCCACAGGTAGACATGGCCGTTGCCGTCCCCGGTGGCCAGGGTCCGGCCGTTCGGGGCGAAGGCCACGGCGCGGACGCCCCGGCTGCCGGGGTCGTGCAGGACCGCGACGACCTTATGCGTGATCAGCGACCAGACGTAGCAGCTGCCGTTGGCGTCCGCGGCCGCCAGGAGCTTGACGTCGGATCTGATCGCCACCGCGTTGACGCCCCGGCTGGCCGGGTCACGCAGAGTGGCGATGGTCTTGCGCCTGGCCACGGCCCAGATATAGGTACGCCCGTTGCCGTCGGCCGCCGCCAGGTACCTGCCGTGCGGCGTGAAGGCCAGGGCCCGGACGCCCCGGCTGGCGGGGTCGGTGAGACGGCGGGGCCGGCGGGCGCGGGGCCTCCAGAGGTAGACGTGGCCGTTGGCGTCGCCGGTCGCGAGGAGGGTGCCGTCCGGGCGGATGGCCACCGCGTTGACGCCCCGGCTGTTCGGGTCGGTCAGGACCGCCACCAGCGCGTGCGTGGCCACGGACCAGACATAGGCCTGGCTGTTGCCGTCGGCCGACGCCAGGAACCTGCCGTTCGCGCACCAGGCCACGGCCCGGACGCCGCCGCTGTCCGGATCGGGAAGGGCGATCCGCCCGTCTCTCGGCAATCCCGGCGTCGTGCGGCCGGAGGGGCCGCACGACCTGAACGGCACCGATGACGGCAGCCGGGCGGCCGTTGCCGCGTACGCGGTGGCGAGGCCCGCAACCATCACGGTGACCAGCCCGGCCACCCAGACGGGCCGCGTCATCCAGGCCGGCCGAGCCTTCCGGTGCGGCGCGGCATGACCGCGCCGCGACTTCATCGCCGTCAACGACCCTCCCATCATCAGGGCCCGGCCCGGCCCCCGGGGGGAGCCGAAACGACGTTCCCCCGGGCCGGGCGCCGGGCACTGGTCAAGTGATCATGACTGGCGGGGTGGTGTACGAGCCGTTGGCGTAACCGGTCGCGGACGCGGTCACCACGCACTGGACGGTCTTGCCCTCGTCCTGGTTCGGCACGGTGAACGACGAGGATGTCGCGCCGCTGATCCTCGTCCTGCCCACGTACCACTGGTAGGTGACCTTCGCGGCCGACGGCGACCATTTCCCGGCGGTTACCGTCTCCGCCTGGCCCGGCAGGTGCGGACCGTGCAGCACCGGCCTGGTCACCGGAACGAGGGCCGGCCCGCGGCCGATCTTCGCCCCGCCGCTCGTGCCCGACGCCGATCCGGCGGGGTTCGTGGCCGTCACCGAGCAGGTCAGCGTCTCGCGGAACAGCGAGGCCGGGATCCGGTAGGAGGCGGAGGTGGCGCCGCCGATGGTCGCGCCGTTCGCCTGCCACGCGTAGCTGACCTCGGCGGCGCCCGCGAACGCGGCGAGGCAGACGTCCACCTCACCCACCCTCGTCGGCCCGTAGAGCACCGGGATCCACGTCGGCGGGCCGGCTGGGGTGGAGACACTTGGAGTCGGAGTAGGAGTGAGGCTAGGTGTCGGCGTGGGAGTTGGTGTCGGAGTTGGGGTGGCACTTGGTGTGGATGTCGGGGTGGGTGTCGGGGTGGCGGTGGGCGTCGGGGTCGGGGTGGGCGTCGAGGTCGACGTCTCGACCACGTAGCTCAGCGGCGACGAGGCCGAGCCGATATCGGCCGAGCCCACCGCCGGGGTGTACACCGCGGTGTAATCAGTGGTCCCGGTCGGCGGGGTGGTCGTCACCGACGCCGTCCCGGAAGTGCCGGT
>JASHUI010000440.1:0-5360 GCA_030040095.1 Streptosporangiaceae bacterium
CGGCCGGGGTCAGCTGACCCCGGCCGCCGGGCCGTCGCGGCGCCGGGCGAGCGCGGCGCAGACCAGCAAGCCCGCGAACACCGCCAGCCCGCCCAGCACGAACAGGTTCCAGCTGATCAGCTGCGCGCCCTGCAGGTGGAAGATCTCGCTCATCGGATGCCGGCCGACGTAGAACCCGAGCAGCCCGTGCGGGACGAAGGCCAGCCGGCCGGTCAAGTGGTCTGGCCAGTCGAGGAAGACGGCCGTCAACGCGGCGATCAGCGCCACGTAGCCCGCCCGGGCGCGCCCGCGGGCGCGCGCCGCCGCGTCGACCAACAGCACCCCGACGGGCACGATCCAGACCCAGTGGTTGTCCCAGCTGATCGGGGAGATCAGGACCCCGGTCACGGCGCAGGTCACCCAGCCAGCCGTCGGCCGGCCGGACCGCGCGAGCACGGCGGCGGCGGCAAGCCCGAGGCACCCGATCACCGCGGCGGCCAGCAGCCACAGCGCGGTCACCGAGCCCGCGCCCGCCGGCGTGCGCGTGATCAGCGCCAGCAGCGACTGGTTCAGCAGCGATCCGAGACTGGTGTTGGAGAAGTCGCCCGCGTGCAGGAAGTAGCCGGTCAGCCACCACTGCACCGAATCGTGCGGCAGCGCGACAAAGCCGATCACCGCGGTGGCGACGAACACGGCCAGGGCCACCGCGGCCTGCCGCAGCTTCCCGGCCAGCACCAGGTACGGGATGAAGATCAGCGGCACCAGCTTGATCCCGGCCGCCACGCCCACGCCGGCGCCCTTCCAGCGCCGGCCGTCCGGCTGGCACAAATCCCAGGCGATGAGCGCCATCAGCAGCAGCTCGACCTGGCCCACCTGCAGCGAGCGCAGCACCGGCTCGGTCCAGAGCGCCACGGCGCAGACGCCGAGGACCGCCGCGGCCCGGCGCCGCCCCTCCCAGCCGAGCTGGCCGAACACGACCCAGACGGTGACCAGCATGGCGGCCAGGCTGGCCGCGGTCATCAGCCACTTCAGCACGGCCCAGGGCAGCAGCGAGCCGAGCGCGAACCCCAGCGCCGCGAACGGCGTGTAGAGGTACTGGACGCCAGGCAGGAAGTGCCAGGTGTACAGGGTGTCGGGGGCGCGCCGGGTGATCAGGCCGGCGTGGTCGTAGATGTTGAGGTCAAACCAGCCCAGCGTGAGATTGATCGAATGGGTGGCCACGTCCGCCACGTAGGCGGCGAGCGCGAGCCCGAACCCGGCGGCGGCCCATACGAGCGCCTGCCGGCCGGCCCGGGCGCGCGCGGGCTGCCCGGCCGTGGTGGCCAGGTTCGTCTCTGCCCATGCCATCGGCACCCTTCCACGGGGTGAGGGGCCCGCCGGCGGGGCGGGCCTGACGCGAGGGTGCTCCCTGCACCCGGCGCATGTGCGCAGAGATAAACAATAGGGCTAGGGGCGGCCCGCCCGCCGCGGGTCGGCGGGCACCGGCTGTGCCGCCGCGCCGGCGCGGAGCCTGAGCGCCGCGGCCACGGCCAGCGCGAGCAGGCCCAGGCCGCCGAGCACGTACAGGTTCCAGCCGACCACCTCCAGGCCATGCAGGTGGTACTTCTCCATATCCGGGTGCGGGCCGATGAAGAACCCGAGCAGGCCTTCCGGCTCGAACGCGTAAGGTCCGCTCCAGTGCGCGGGCCAGTCGCCGTACACCGCGACCAGGCCCGCGGCCAGCAGCCAGCACCCCCACCGCCGCGCGCCCTGCGACCGCACCGCGGCGTCGGCCAGCACCACCAGCGCGGGCACCGCCCAGACCCAGTGGTGATCCCAGCTGATGGGCGAGATCAGCACCCCGGTCACGGCGCAGGTCAGCCAGCCGGCCACCGGGCGCCCGCGCCGGTACAGCAGCGCGGCGGCGGCCAGGCCGACCGCCGCGATCACGACGGCCACGCCGAGCCACACCGGGGTCGCGGGCTTCACGCCGCCCGCGGCCCGGACGACCATGCCGTACACGGACTGGTTCAGCAGCGATCCGACGTCGCCCACGTTGCCGGTGTGCAGGAAATACCCGGTAAGCCACCACTTCACCGAATCGCGGGGAAGGACGGCGAAGCCCAGCAGCACGGTGCCGGCGAACGCCGCGGCGGCGACCGCGGCCTGGCGCAGCCTCCCGGCCAGCAGAAGGTACGGGATGAAGATCAGCGGCACCAGCTTGATCCCGGCCGCCAGGCCGACTCCGGCCCCCTTCCACCGCCGCCGGTCGCTCTGGCACATGTCCCAGACGATCAACGTCATCAGCACCAGCTCGATCTGGCCCAGGTGCAGCGCGCGCTGTACCGGCTCGAGCCAGAGCGCGACCGCGGCCAGCGCGAGCAGGGCGGTCATCCGGCGCCGGCCACGCCAGCCGAGCGCGCCCAGCGTGAGCCACACGGTGGCGGCCAGCGCGGCCAGGCTGCCCACGGTCATCAGCCACCGCAGCACGACCCAGGGCAGCAGCGAGCCGACGGCGAAGACCAGCGAGGCGAACGGGGTGTAGGTGAACTTGATCCCGGGGGTCAGCTGCCAGGTGTAGAGCTGCTGCGGGACGGTGCGGGCGATCAGGCCGGCGTGGTTGTAGACGTTGAGGTCGTACCAGCTGAGCTTCTGGTGGCTGGCGATATCGGCCAGATACCCGGCCAGCGAGAGCACGCAGGACGCAGCGGCGACCGGCAGAGCCCAGCGGCGCTGCCGGGACGCCGGTCCTGTCCCGCTGGCCCTGGCGAGTCCAGGGCCCGCAAGTACCATCGGGCCATCCCTCCAGGTGCTGCTGCCCCTCGCCACGGTCACCTTATCGGCGGATACGGCGGCCCTGGGTCAAGCGCCGGTAAGGGTCCAGTCAGCTGATCGTCAGCCCTTGCGGTGCAGGCGGCAGGCATGGTGGCATGCCGGTACGAGCAGCCATGGCGTGGGGGACGTCCCCGCCGGGGAGGATGGGCCATGAACGCGCAGATCCTGCGGCAGCGGGCGGACATCGAGCAGACCGCCTCGGACAATGGCGGGACCGTGTGCGGCTTGCTGGCCGCGACGGCCGCCCGCTGGGGATCCGAGCCCGCGTACTCCGACCGCGAGGACAACGGGCCCTGGCAGACCATCACCTGGGAGCAGGCCCGCCAGCAGGCCCTGGAGCTCGCCGCCGCCCTGATCGATCTCGGCCTGCAGCCCGGTGAGCGGGTCGCGCTGATGCTGCCGAACCGGGTCGAGCACGTGCTGGCCGACCTCGGGGTGGTGCACGCCGGGGGAGTGCCGGTGACGTTCTACGCGACGCTGGCCGCGGACCAGATCGGCTTCGTGGCCGGCGACTGCGATGCCAGGATGGCGGTGCTCGACGGCGCGTCGCAGCTGGCGCGCTGGCAGGCGGTGCTGGAGGAGCTCCCCGGCCTGAAGAAGATCATCGTCCGGGACGCCGCCGCCTGCCCCGCCGGCGATCAGTACCTGAGCTGGGCAGAGTTCGCCGCGCTCGGCCGGGAGCGGCTGGCCGCGGCGCCCGGGGCGGTGGCCGGCCGGGTGGCCGCGATCGGTCCCGGCGACCCGGTGACCGTGCTCTATACCTCCGGCACCACCGGCAACCCCAAGGGCGTCTCGATTACGCACCGCAGCGTGCTCTACGAGCTGGCCGCCACCCGGGCCACCGGCTACATGACCGAGCACGCTCGCTGGGTGTCCTACCTGCCCCTGGCCCACATCGCGGAGCGGATGTTCACCATCTACGGGGCGGTGTCGAACATCGGGCACATCCATTTCTGTCACGACGCCGCGTCCGGCCTGCTGGGCACGCTCGGCGCGGTGCAGCCGAACGGCTTCTTCGGCGTTCCGCGGGTGTGGGAGAAGATCCAGGCCGGCATCCAGGCGCTGCTGTCCGCCGAGCAGGACCCAGACCGGCGGGCCGCCGTGGAGGCGGCCATGGCCGCCGGCCGCCGGTACGTGCGCAGCTGCGAGTACGGCCAGGTCACGCCCGACGACCTGGCCGAGGAGTTCCGGCGGGCCGACGAGGCGGTGCTGCGGCCGATCCGGGGCCTGCTGGGGCTGGGTGAGGCGGCCATGGTGTCCAGCGCGGCCGCGCCGCTGCCGCCCGATGTCGGCGCGTTCTTCGCCGGGCTCGGGATGAAGATCCTCGACGTGTACGGGATGACCGAAACCACCGGGGCGTTCACCGCCAACACCCCGGGCGCGTTCCGCCTGGGCACCGTGGGGATGGCCCTGCCCGGCGTAGAGATCAAGATCGCCGACGACGGGGAGATCCTGACCCGCGGGCCGCTGAACACCCCCGGCTACCTCAACCTGCCCCAGGGCACCGCCGAGCTGATCGACGCCGACGGCTGGCTGCACACCGGCGACATCGGCGCGCTCGATGCCGATGGCTTCCTGTCGGTCGTGGACCGCAAGAAGGAACTCATCATCACCTCGGGCGGTGAGAACATCTCGCCCGCCGCCATCGAGAACCTCCTGGTCGCCCACCCGCTGATCGGTCAGGCGCTGACTTACGGGGACCGGCGGCCGTACGTGGTGGCGCTGCTGACCCTGGACGGCGAGGTGGCCCCGGCCTGGGCCCGTGCGCACGGGATCGAGACGTCTTCCCTGGCCGAGCTGGCCCAGCAGCCCGCCGTGCTGGCCGCGGTGCAGGAGGCCGTGGACGCGGCCAACCAGCGACTGGCCCGGGTTCAGCAGGTCAAGAAGTGGCGGCTGCTGCCGGTGGAGTGGACGGCCGAGAGCGAGGAGCTGACCCCGACGCTGAAGCTCAAGCGCCGGGTGGTGCACGCCAAGTACGGCGACGTGATCGACGGCCTGTACTCGGCCTGAGCCGCGTGCGGGGGGCTCCGGCGCCCGGCGGTCACGGCCGGACGATCAGGCAGCTGCTGGTGGCGTGGGCGAACCGCCGGCCGGCCGGGTCGGTCAGGCTGGCCTGGGCCAGCGCGGTGCGCTGGCCCAGGTGCAGCACGGTGCCCTCGCAGCGCAGCGGCCCGCTCTGCGCCGTGATCGCCCGCAGGAACTTCACGCTCAGGTCCTGCGAGGTGTAGTACGCCCCGGCGGGCAGCATGCTGTGCACCGCGCACCCGCAGGCCGAGTCGCAGATCGTGGCGGTCACGCCGCCGTGCACCGACCCGATCGGGTTGTAGTGGAACTCGGCCGGGGTGAACTCGAAGACCACCCGGCCGGGCTCCGCCGAGACCAGCGACATGCCGAGCGTGCCCACGATCGGAGGCGGCGGCAGGGTGCCGTCGCCGATCGCGCGCAGGAACTCGGCGCCAGCCAGCTCCCGCGCGGCGACGGCCGAGACGGCCGGATCCTGCCACTCGTGGCAGCGCCGCCGCGTCCGGTCCGCTCGCGCCCGCCCAGAGTCGGCGCGGCCCTCGGCC
>JASHUI010000441.1:0-4898 GCA_030040095.1 Streptosporangiaceae bacterium
GCCCATCTCGACCCGGACGCCGGGCGGGACCAGGATGTCGATGCGCGACTTGTACGCGACCGCCACCACCGTGGTCACCGGAGCGGTCAGCTCGGCGGCGCGCAGGTCGAGGTATCCGCCGCCCTTGTAGACCACCGAGGTGAAGCGCTCAGGAACGCGCCACCGCCCGCCGCGGCGGATCGAGTTCTTGTACGCCACCGCCCACCGGCCCGGGCTGCCGACCGGGACCGGCGCGCCGCCGGGCGCGGGAGCCGGCAGGTCGCTGGTGAGCCGCTCCAGGTCGGCGCCGGTCTTGGCGGTGAGCGCGGCCCGCATTCGGTCGTCGAACTCGTCGTCGTCGAGCCGGCGCTCGGCGAAGGCCTGCTGCAGCCGCTGCGCGACGGCGTCCCGGTCCTGGTCCGATGCGCGGATCGCGGGCGGGCGGGGCCCGGCCTCGCCGTCGGGCGTCATGGGTGCCTGCTGCGGGCCCAAGCGGGGCCCGGCCTCGCCGTCGGGCGTCATCGGTGCCTGCTGCGGGCCCAACCAGAACCTCCTTCGCCGTCCGGCTGCGCGCCGCTGTTCGGCGTCCGCGCGTCGGCGCGTTGCTCACGATTCACTCGCAAGATTGCGATATATCTTAACTGGTCAGGACCCGCCAGAGAAGGGGTTGCCGGCGAGCTCGGCATAGAGGGCCGCGGTCTGCGCCGCGATGCTGGCCCAGCCGAACTCGGCCTCGGCGCGCGCACGCCCGCGCCGGCCCATCTCGGCCGCCCGGCGCCGGTCGCCCACCAGCACGTTGATCGCGCCAGCCAGCGCGGCCGGGTCCCCGGGCGGGACCAGCAGGCCCGTCTCACCGTCCGCCACCACCTCGGGTATGCCGCCGACCCGTGAGCCGACGACCGCGGTGCCGCACGCCATGGCCTCGAGGTTCACGATGCCGAGCGGCTCGTACAGCGACGGGCAGGCGAACACGGTCGCGTGCGTCAGCAGCTGGACCACCTCGCGCTTGGCGAGCATCCCGGAGATCCAGGTCACCCCGGTCCGGCTCGCCCGCAGCTCCCGGACCAGCTCGCCGACCTCGGACGCGAGCTCCGGCGTGTCCGCCTGGCCGGCGCAGACCACCAGTTGCGCGGCCGGGTCGAGCCCGGTCGCGGCGCGCAGCAGCACCGGCAGGCCTTTCTGCCTGGTGACCCGGCCGACGAAGACCACAGACGGCCGGCCGGGGTCCACGCCGTAGCGCTCGAGGACGTCGGTCCCGGGGTCGGGGGAGTACTCGGCGGTGTCGATGCCGTTGCGGATGACCCGCACCCGTGCCGCGGACACCGCCGGGTACGCCGCCAGCACGTCGTCCCGCATGCCGTCGGAGACGGCGATCACGGCGTCCGCCGATTCCACGGCGGTCCGCTCGCACCAGGAGGAGAGCGCGTAGCCGCCGCCGAGCTGCTCGGCCTTCCACGGCCGCAGCGGCTCGAGCGAGTGGACGGTCATCACGTGCGGGATGCCATAGAGCTGCGCGGCCAGGTACCCGGCCAGGTTCGCATACCAGGTATGGGAGTGGACCAGGTCGGCGTCGGCCACCGCGGCGACCATCGAGAGGTCCGCGGAGATCGTCTGCAGGGCCTGGTTCGCCGCCGCGAGCCGGTCCCAGGCCTGGTGCGCGACCGCCCCCGGCCGGTCCGCGCCCTGGCAGTGCACGGTGAGGTCCACCAGGCCGGCCAGCTCGCGGGCGAGGTACTCGACGTGCACGCCGGCGCCGCCGTAGACCTCCGGCGGGTACTCCCGGGTCAGCAGCGCGACGCGGAGCCGTGCCGGGGCGCCGGGGAGCGTCACTTCGGCACCAGCTGGCCCTTGCCGACCACCGTGATGCCGCCCGGCGACACGGTGAACCCGCGTGCCCGGTCGTGCTCCTTGTCCACGCCCACCTGGGCGCCTTCCGGAACCGCGACGTTCTTGTCCAGGATCGCGTTCTCGACCACGGCGTGGCGGCCGATGCGGGTGTTGTGCAGCACCACGGCCCGCTCCACCCGGGACCAGCTGTTGACCCGGACCCCGGGGGACAGCACCGAGCTGCGGACCAGGCCGCCGGAGACCACCACGCCGTTGCTCACGATGCTGTTGATCGCGCGGCCGACCCGGTCGCCGTCGTCGTGCACGAATTTCGCGGGCGGCTGCGACGGCACGTGGGTGAGGATCGGCCACTCGTCGTTGTACAGGTTGAAGATCGGGTGCACCGCGCACAGGTCCATGTGCGCGTCGAAGTACGAGTCGAGGGTTCCGACGTCGCGCCAGTACCCGGTGTCGCGGGGCTCCGCGCCCGGCACCTTGTTGTCCAGGAAGTCGTAGACCTGGGCCTTCTGCTGGCGGACCAGCCTCGGGATGATGTCGCGGCCCATGTCGTGCCGGCTGGCGCTGTCGACCGAGTCCTGGCGCAGCGCCTGGACCAGGACGTCGGTGGTGAAGACGTAGTTGCCCATGGAGGCGAACGCCTCGTCCTGGTGTCCCGGCCGGGCGGGCGGCTCGGACGGCTTTTCCAGGAAGGCCTCGATCGTGCGGCCGTCCGGCCCGGTCTGGATGACCCCGAACGCCTTCGCGTCCTGCCGCGGCACCGGGAGAGCGGCCACGGTAACCCCGGCGCCCGAGGCGACATGCTGGTCGATCATCTGCAGCGGATCCATGCGGAACACGTGGTCGGCACCGAACACCAGGACGTACTCGGGCTCCGCGTCGAAGATCAGGTTCAGCGACTGGTAGATGGCGTCGGCGGACCCGGTGTACCAGTGCGGCCCGAGCCGCTGCTGCGCGGGCACCGGGGTCACGTAGTTCCCGAGCAAGCTGCTCAGCCGCCAGGTGGTGGTGATATGCCGGTCCAGGCTGTGGCTCTTGTACTGGGTCAGCACACAGATCCGCCGGATGCCCGAATTGACCAGGTTGGACAGCGCGAAGTCCACCAGCCGGTACAGGCCGCCGAACGGCACCGCCGGCTTGGCCCGGTCCGCGGTGAGTGGCGCCAGCCGCTTTCCCGCCCCTCCGGCCAGGACGATGCCGAGGACCTGCTGCCCGTTCATGCGCCACCTCCTGCCGGCCCATTCTTGCCGCAGGATGGGGAAAGGGCCATGGCTAGCAGCATTCGGGCATCCGAAGTTCGGGTGTCCGGCACGCGACGCCGAGGCGGTCAGTGGCCGTGCGTGACCCGGATCTTGGACTGCTCGTGCGGCAGGAGTTCCCAGTCTTCCATGAGCCGCGCCCGCAGGCCGTGCCGGGCGGCCAGGTCGGTCAGGGTGTGCGTCCGGTAGTAGAAGTCCTCCCGGAGCACGTGATGCTCGGCGCCCTCGGTCCGGTCGAAGGTGAAGTCGAAGAATCCGCCGGGCGCCATGACGCGCCCGACCGAGCCCAGGCACTCGTCGATGACCTCGATGGGCGAATGGGAGAACACGCTGTGCGCGTGCACCACGGTGAACTGGCCGCCGGGCAGGAACCCCAGGCTCATGTCCCGGACGAGGGTCAGGTACGGGAGCTTGGCCTGCAGGCCGAGCTCGGCGACCGCGTCGGTCGCCGTGAGCAGGATGTCCGGAGAGATATCGATGCCGTGGTAGTTCCCGGCGTCCAGGTACTCGATGAACAGCCGCCCGGCGCGCAGGTCGCCGCAGCCGATCTCGAGCATCCGGTCGCACGGCTTCAGGCCGTGCCCGATCAGGTAGTCGAACTGCATCTGGCCGATCTTCAGCCACGACTCGTGGGTCTTGCTGCCCACGGCTGTCTCGTGACCTCGTGCCGCGTCCGAGGCCATCACGGCGCGGTAATAGCTGAGATGATCGGGGGCTCGCAGCCGGAGCCAGGCATCGCGGCCGCGCCGGCGCGCATACGGCAGGACGCGGCCGGGGTGGCGGGCCGCGTAACTGATCTTGAAGGCCAGCCGGGACCGGTCCTTGGCGGTCATGGGCCAGGCGTCACTCCAGCGCGGACGGCTCGGCGGCTCGCTTGGTGGCGGCGCGGGTGGCGAGCATCCGGGCCGTCTGGACGCCGACCCCGAGCACCAGTGCCCAGCTGAGCGCCTCTCCCAGCGCGACCTGCGGGTCCTCGGGGTGGTCCGGTGGCTCCTTGCCGGTGACCTGCTTCCAGGCAAAATGAAGCATCTTCCGGGCGGCGAAGGCCGCGGCAAAGCCCACCAGGGCAGTGAGCACCTTGTTGCCGCCGCTGGCCGACTTACCTGACATCCGAGATCCTTCCTCCGGGCAGTCTGCCGATCATCCCACGGCAGTGCCGCCGGCGCGCGCCTGCGGGCGCGAACGCTCGATCGCGGCGGCGAGTTCCGCTGGCCGCCTGCTGCCGATCAACCAGTAGGGCCGATTCTGATGTTCCCCGGTGACCTCGACATACACAGCCTGCTTCAGGTACGGCCTGGTCAGCATGTAGGCCTGCGGGTCCGCGCTGGCGCCGCGAAGCGCCCGGGTCCTGGCCTCGTCCAGCGCCGCCACCTCGCCGGCCATGGCCAGCGGCAGGGTGACCGATCCGGCGCGCAGTTCGCCGTCGGACACCTCGACCGTGGTGTGGCCCCACGCCAGCAGCAGCGCGGCGCAAGCCCCGCAGATCACCGCATAGCATGCGATCGCCACAAGGACGTTGAAACCGGCCCAGACGGTGCTGGCGAAGATAAACGCCGAGAGCATGCCGAGGAACCAGAACGAGGCCGGCGCGCGGAGGTGTTCGGTGTAGCTGCGCATTGCACCACGGTAGTTGGTTTCATGGAACACATGACGGGCCGGTGGACATGGCGCGGCCGGGGCGGCCAAGCGGACGACGCCGCGGCGCTGAGCGACGACCGAGCCGCTGACGAGCGGGCCGCGGATGCCGCCAGCGCCGCGGATGCCGCGAACGCCGGGGACGCCGCGGATGCCGCCAGCGCCGCGGATGCCCCGGGT
>JASHUI010000442.1:0-7351 GCA_030040095.1 Streptosporangiaceae bacterium
GGCATCCGCTCAACCTGACCGACCTGGTCGCCAGGCTGCTCTCGCAGTACGTCACGCTGCCCGCGCACGCGCCGCAGATCGTTCTCGACACGGCGACGGTCACCGTGGTGCCGGGACGCAGCATGAGCCTCACCGCGGGCTCGGTGACACCGTGGACGCTCTTCGACTCGGTCGTGCTGAACTCCTGGACGCTGGCCATCGGCTACGACGCGTCGGCCGCGCAGCGCTTCACCGGGTCGCTGACCACGATCCTGACGCTGGCCAAGGTTCCCGTCACGATCGCGGCCGGCCTGGACGCCTCGGGCACCTGGTCGTTCTCCGGCCAGACCGCGCCGGGCGCCGTGATCGCGGTCGGGGACCTGATCACCGACCTGGCCACCAGGTTCGGGGTGGCGTCGATCCCCGACGGCGCTCTGAAGGAGCTGACGATCAGCAACCTCGCCGTCGACTTCGCCGCCGGGTCGGCGGCCGGCAGCCCGGGCCGGTTCCACTTCGGCTGCTCGGGGCACTTCGCGATCGCCGGGCAGAACCTCGACGCCACCGTCGACATCACGCTCACCAGCGGCCAGTCGGGATACAGCGGCACGTTCACCGGCCTGCTCGAGGTCAAGACCGGGCAGGCGACCACGGAGAAGATCGCGATCACGCTGACCGGCGACGTGCTCACCGCGAACTGGACGGCGGCGCCCGGGCACGGGATCACGCTGACCGACCTCGCGGCCGCGTTCGGGTTCTCCGACCTGCCGGCCCTGCCGTCCGCGCTGCAGTTCGGGCTGCAGACGCTGGGATTCACCTACAACTTCGGCAGCGGCCAGCTCGTGCTGTCCGCGAGCACGACCGGCGGCAGCAAGGCCGAGCTGATCTCGGCTCCGGTGGCCAGGGACGGCAAGCCGGTCCGGGTCACCGCGTTCGCGGTGGACCTGCAGCTCGGCATCAAGCTGGCCGACCTGCCGCTGGTCGGCGACAAGCTGCCGGATGCCGACCAGCTCGGCATCCCCGAGCTCGGCTGCTGGATCGTCTCCGACACGCTGAGCAAGCCAGAGGCGGGCGTGTTCAACGGGCTGGCCCCTGCCGGTTACCCCAAGCTGCCTGACACCGGCGTGCAGGCGCCCGTGCTGCTGTTCGGCCAGCTCCAGCTCGGCGCCAGCCAGATGCCGCTCGACCTGCCGATCGGCGGGGCCGCCCGGCGGCCGGCCGCCCTGCCGTCCGGTGCCGCCGGTGCGGCTCCGGCGGTCACCACGCCGCCAGATGACGGCACCAAGTGGTTCACCGTCGACAGAACGTTCGGCGTGTTCTCGTTCCAGCGCATCGGCATCCAGTACGCACCGGACGGCGGCGGCACGCTGTTCTTCCTGCTCGACGCGTCGATCGCGCTCGGCCCGCTGGCCCTGGCCGCCCAGGGCCTCGGCATCGGCTCCCCGCTGACGCATTTCACCCCGGCGTTCCACCTCAGCGGGCTCGGCCTGGCCTACAGCGCACCGCCGCTGTCGATCTCGGGCGCCCTGAACGCGCTGCCCGCCTCCCAGCTGGGCACCGGCGTGTCCTACCAGTACGACGGCCTGGCCGTGGTCCAGGCGCAGCAGTTCGGGCTGGCGGCGATCGGCTCCTATGCGCGGCTGGCCGGCGGCGAGCCGTCGCTGTTCGTGTTCGCCCAGCTCCGGGCGCCGCTCGGCGGGCCTCCGGCGTTCTTCGTCACCGGCCTCATGGCCGGATTCGGCTACAACAGGTCGCTCACCCTGCCCGCCCAGGACGAGGTGCTCGCGTTCCCGCTGATCGCGCTCGGCGCGCCGCCCGGGCCCGGTCAGCAGCCACCAGCCGCCGACCCCGCCCAGGTGCTGCGGATACTCGAAGGCACCGCCGCGCCGCCGAACGGGGTCGCGAAGGCCTGGATCGCGCCGAGGACCGGCGAGTACTGGCTCGCCGTCGGCGTCGAGTTCACCTCGTTCGAGCTGGTGACCACCAAGGCGATGCTGGTCGCCGAGTTCGGCACCGAGTTCGCGCTCGCGCTGCTGGGCCTCTCGACGATGCGGCTGCCGCAGGGCGCGCCCGACGCGGAGACCTACGCCTACGTCGAGCTCGAGCTCGAGGCCGTCTTCAAGCCGGCCGCCGGCCAGTTCGGCCTCACGGCGGTGCTGAGCCCGAACAGCTACGTGCTCGCGCCGGCCGCCAAGCTGACCGGCGGCTTCGCGTTCTTCCTGTGGTTCGGAGCCAATCCCAACGCCGGGCAGTTCGTGATCACGATCGGCGGCTACCACCCGGCGTTCAGCCCGCCGCCTTACTTTCCCCAGGTACCGCGCGTCGGGCTGAACTGGGCGGTCAGCGACGTGGTCACGATCAAGGGCGGCGGATACTTCGCGCTCACCACCTCCTGCGCGATGGCCGGCGGCGGACTCGAGGTGCTGTTCGCCTCCGGCGACCTGCGTGCCTGGTTCACCGCCCAGGCCGACCTGCTCGTCTCGTGGAACCCGTTCTTCTTCCTCGCCTCGATCGGCGTCAGCATCGGCGTCTCCTACACCCTCGACGTGGCCGGGATCAGCAGCACGCTGTCGCTGAGCGTCGGCGCCTCGGTGAGCATGTGGGGACCGCCGACCGGCGGCACGGTCACCGTGCACCTGTGGATCGTGTCGTTCACCGTCGACTTCGGCGCCAGGCAGGGCGACGCGGCCACCCAGCCGCTGACCAAGCCGCAGTTCGTGAGCCTGCTCCCGGCCGCGCCGCTGAAGGCGACCGTGACCGGCGGCCTGGCCGCCGCTGCCGACGACCCGCACTCCGACGGCCAGAAGGTCTGGATCGTGCGGTCGGGCAGCTTCACGTTCACCACCGAGTCGGCACTGCCCGCGGCCACCGTCACCTGCGCCGGGGCACCAGGGGCCGCAGCCGGGACCCCGCTGGTGACCGGCGGCACGGTGAACGTGCGGCCGATGAACCTGCGCGGCACGGCCTCCGCCCATACCGTGCGGATCCAGAATCTGGACGACGGCTCGTGGCAGGACCTGAGCCGCTGGTCGCCGACCGTGAACAGCCGCCCGCTGCCGGCATCGCTGTGGGGCGAGCCGCTCACCGGGGCCGACGGCAGGTTCACCCAGAGCCCGCAGCGGCCCACGGCCGACCTGGTACCGAACGCCGCCGTCGGCGCGGCGCTGCGCCTGCCAGGGCCGGTGCTGGGCGCCACGACCGGGCTCGTGGACCTCGACGACGTGGCCTACGAGCCGGTCACGCCGCCCGGCCAGCCCGAAGTGACCGGCCAGTCACCGCTGAGCCAGTCCGTGACCGCGGTGCGTGAGTTCCTCCCGGTGCCCGATCCGACCTGCATCGCCCAGGTGGCCCAGGCCGGCTCGGGCACCGCGGCCGGCGGCCGGACCGCGCTGCTCGGCGCGCTGGCCGCGGCAAAACTGTACGACCGGCCGAGCGACCCGATGACCGCGCTCGCCGCCGCCGCCGACCACTCGTTCACCGACCCGCCGCTGCTGGTGCCATGACGAACCTGACCAGGCCACGTGCCGTGCCGCCGGTGCCGGTCGGAGACGTCGAGCTCTACGACAGCTACGTCCCGGCGGTCTACGGCGGCAACTACGCGATCACGATCACCCACGACGCGCCCGACGTTCTGGCCGCGCAGGCCAGCGCCACCCAGCGGTTCACCGTCGGCGCCCCGCAGTTCGCGATCGACCCCGGCGAGATCGTCCAGCTCTACCCGCCGGACGGCAGCACCGGCCAGTTCGGCGACGTGCTGCCGTTCGCCGTGCTCGCCACGCCCGAGCTGCCGTGGGAACGCCAGATGGGCTCCCCTGGCGTGCCGTGGCTGGCGGTGCTGGTGCTCGGCGATGAGGAGATCACCGGGGGGAGCGGGCCGACCAGGATCACCACCACGAGCACCGCGCAGTTCCTCGCGCTGACCGGCGTGCTCGTGCCGCCGGTCACGCCGGAGGCCGATGTGCCAGCCAGCAGCCCGGTGAGCTACATCCAGCTTCCCGCCGCCACCTTCGCCGCGGTCACGCCGCGGCTGGCCGAGGCCGGGTACCTGGCCCACGTGCGGGCCGTCAACACCAGCGACAAGGCACTGAACGGCCCCGCGGCAGACGGCGGCGGGCAGGACGGCGGCTACTCGGTCGTGGTCGCGAACCGGTTCCCCGAGGCCGCCAGCGGCGGCCTGCCTGCCCGGACGATCGTCCACCTGGTGTCGCTCGAAGGGCTCGGCCCCTGGCTGACCGACAGCCCCGTGTTCACCCGCTCGGGCAGGCAGGACGGCACGCCGGTGTTCGACACGGTCGCGCTGATCTCCCTGGCGAGCTGGACCTTCCAGGCGCAGGCCGACCCGGCGGAGAACTTCGCCGGCCTCGCGCTCGGCCTGCTGGAGAGCGAATACGACCCGGCGGCCAGGACCCATCACCCGGCCGGCCTGTGGCTGCGGCTGCCGCCGCCCGCGCTCGACCCGGCGGTGCCCGCCAACGCCGAGGTGCTCGAGCGGGTCAGCGACGGCTTTGTCCCGCTGAGCTACCAGAGCAGGTCGGGCGAGGCCACGCTCGCCTGGTACCGGGGGCCGTTCACCCCGGTGCTGACCGCCCCGGTAGCCAAGGATGGCCCGTTCCTGACCGCCGACCAGGCCATGGCCTACGACCCGGCGCACGGGGTCTTCGACCTGTCGCTGTCGGCCGCGTGGCAGATCGGCAGGCTCACCGCGCTGGCCGACCGGTCGTTCGGCCAGGCGATGCAGGACTTCAGGCGCCGGCTGCACCTGATCACCGACCAGCTCGCCGACCGGCTTGCCCGCGACCACTTCGACACGCCGGCCGACATCACCGAGCTGGCCTCGTCCGGGCTGCTGGCCGCCAGCGTGCTCGGCATCCTGAAGTCTGACCTGCTGCACGACATCGGCAGGGGCCCCGCGCCGGTGCCGGTGCCGCCGGGGAGCACGCCCCCGGACACCGACCCGAAGACCGCCCTGACGAACTTCCTCGCTGACGTCGCCAACCAGCAGGCGATCATCGGCATGGTCGGTGACGACCTCGACCCGGTCGCCACGTGGCTGGCCCGCCTGCTGCTGCTCGAGCCGGTGCCGTTCGAGCACCTGGTGCCCGACCCGGCCATGCTGCCAGCGACCTCGCCGGCCGCCGATCCCGCGGCACCGCCGCTGACCGGCTCCGTGCGGTTCTTCTACGTCGACGCGAACTGGACCGGCGCGCTGCTCGACGGGGCCACCAGCATCGGGCTGGAATCCAGCCTGCAGACGTTCTTCCACCGGATGACGGCCGGCGTCGTCGCATCGGCGGCGGCGCAGGCCGCCGCGGTCTACCGGAGCACCCTGCTCGGCATGGACCCCGGCCCGGGCCCGGCCGGGGTGATCAGCGGGATGCTGCTGCGCTCCCCGCTGGCATCCGGCTGGCCGAACCTGGCGGTCAGGCCGCTGGCCGCCGACGGCAAGACGCTGCTGAAGACGCTGCGAATGGACCGGCCCGGCCCCGGCGTGCTGCTGTGCCTGTTCGACGGCGTGCCTGCCAGCGTGCTGATCAGCGAGCCGCAGGAGGGCTTCAGGTTCGGCACCGACGAGCAGGGGGCGATCCAGCTTCGCAACCTGACCGACGCCACCAGGGACACCGGGCTGCCGATCGGCACGCCGCTGGCCGTGCGCAACCTGGCCGGCCCGCCAACCCGGTACCTGCGCGCCGACAACCGCGTGCTCAACCTGGCGCCGCAGTCGGGCACCGGGCTGGTGCAGGGCATCGCCGCCGCGCTCAAAGCGCTCGGCCAGACCGTCGGGATGCCCGGCTCGCCGGGCGGGACGCTTATGTTCGGGCCCGCCGCGTTCGCGCTGCAGATGATCAAGACGCCAGAGGAAATCACGTTTGCCAGCGGAGGGTCGTGACCATGGCATCGGGCGGCCCGCAGCTCGTCGTTCCCGTCGGCCTCCAGGCCCTCGTGGTCAACAAGGTGCCACGGGGGTTCCGCCAGTGGCGGTACAACTACCTGGCCCTGGCCGCCTTCGACAGCCCGGAACCCGACGCCGGCGGCGGCCAGTCCACCACCCAGCCCAGGAAACCCGGCATCTACCTGCACTGGGAGCTGCCCGCCGCGCTGCGGCACGGCATAGGCAACGCCGCGGTCACCGAGATCACCTATCCGAAGGTGCCGGGCCGCTGGCTGATCGTGCGGTTCAGCGGCACGGCCGCCCGCGCGGCCACCGGCTGGGTGGTGGAGAGCGATTGCCCGAACCAGGAATCCCCCACCCTGTACCTGGTCGACCAGGCCGTCCTTGACGCGTGGAACGCCAGCGGCGACGCGATCCGGGTCGCCGGCGCGCGCAGTGCCCAGAAGGTGGCTCAGGCGAACGGCGGCCCGCCGGTCGCTCTGCTCGGCCAGGCGTTCCCGCTGGCCGGCGGCTGGACCGAACGAGCCGCGTCGGCCACCTTCCTCACCGCGGTCGCCCCGGGGAACGTCCTGTTCGCCGCGTATGAGGCGCACTGCGCGAACGTGTTCACGTTCTATGACGCGCTCGCCGGCGTGCCCGACGGTGACCTGGTCAGTTACCTGGTGGCCGGCTGGTACTCCGACCCGGCCGACGACATCCTGGCCTCGGCGGCGCCCGCCGACCTCCGCTGGTCGGTGGCCGGCGGCGAGGGCCTGGCGCCGACGGCCAGCGTTTACCAGGGCCTGGCGCTGAGCATCCCCTGGCATCCGGCCGCGACGACGCTGCCGCCGAGCCCTCTCGACACCCTGGCCGGGAAGGTACAGGCGGGGGTCGGCGGCACCACCATCGACGCGTTCACCGCGCTGATCGCCGGCCAGCTCGGCGACCTGGCATCGGTCGACCTGCTGCGCGCCTTCCAGTACGGGCTGCTGCCCGAGCTCGAGGCCGTGAACGGCACCAACCTGCTCGCCACCGCCGTGCACCAGGCCGCGTTCGGATCCCGGCCAGGCGGGCTGCAATGGGAAATCGTCGCCGCCGCCGGGGACGACAGCCAGGCCGCCGGCCTGACGCCGGACGAGGCGGCCTGGCTGCTCGCGCTGAACCAGGCGCAGGCCGGGCTCGACGCCGCGCAGGCCTCGCTCGACGCGCACCGCTGGGCGCTGTACGCGTTGTGGTGGAAGTGGCAGAAGGGCAACGTGGAGTCGCAGATCGTCCCGATCGACGGTTTCGACCCCGACGCCTACTCCCGCGCGGTCACCACGGTGCTGCCCGGGCTGCTGGCCGCCGACGCCCAGGCCGTCGCCGACCGGCTGGACCAGGTGCCGCAGCCGATCGTGCAGGCCGGCGACACCAGGCAGGACTCGTTCGAGCGCGGCATCGCCAAGTTCGCGGCGGACCGCGAGCTCGACCCGGCCAAGGTGCTCAAGGCGGCGGCCGCCCCGCGCT
>JASHUI010000443.1:0-7346 GCA_030040095.1 Streptosporangiaceae bacterium
GACCGACCAGGCGGCGGCGATCCTGCGCGCGGCCGGCTGGCGGGTGGCCTGCCTGGACGCGAACACCCAGCTCGCCGCCGCGTGGCAGCAGCTGGCCGTCGCGGCGAACCTGCCGCATGTCCCGGTCGGCGCGACTCGGCCGGGAGCAGTCGGATGAACCTCCGCCTCACGCTGACCGCGGCTGTCGCCGTGATCCTGGCGTCGGTGTCGGTGTACCCGCTGATCCAGACCGCGACCTGGTTCTGGGCGGGGGTCGGCGCGGTCATCGTCGTGGCCATAGCCGGGATCGTGACCCGGCTGCCCACCGTCCAGGCCGCGGTAGCGGGCTCGGTGCTCGCACTGGTCGCCGTGTGCCCGCTGTTGTTCAGCCCGTACTGGGTCCTGAAGATCGTCGGCGTGCTGGTCATCGCGATCACCGCCGCGAGCCGCCCCAGCCTGCGCCTCTTGCAGGCCCTCGCGGTCCTGATCGTCTACCTGGCCGCGCTGCTGATCTACCTGAACATCACGTTCGCCGCCCGGCTGTCGGCCGCGGCTTTGGTGCCCACCAGGGGCTCGTTGTCCTACCTGTCGTCGCTGGTCGGCCAGGGCATGACCGAGCGAGTCTACGAACCGCCGGTGCCCAGCAGCCCGGGCATCGTCCTGCTCGCCGCGGCCGGGATCGGCATGATGGCCGTGGCGACCGACCTGATCGCGGTCCGCCTGCGCAGTCCGGCCATCGCCGGGCTGCCGCTGCTCGCGCTCTACTGCGTCCGGATCACCACCAGCGCCCGGCAGGGCAGCATCGGCGCCACCGTGGTGTTCTGCCTCACCTTGATCGGCTATCTTGCTCTGCTGGCCGCCGACGGGCGGGAACGGCTCCGCATCTGGGGCAGGCTGGTGACGGTCTGGCAGGGCTCGACGGCCGATCAGGCCGAGGCGGCCGAGGCGCCGGACACCAGGGCGCTGGCCGCGTCCGGCCGTCGCATCGGGCTGGCCGCTGCCTGCATCGCGCTGGTCTTCCCGCTGCTGGTTCCCGGCATCAGCGTGCACGATCTGTTCCACACCGAGACCACGGGCGTGGGGCAGGCAGGGGCGCCGATCGCGCCGCCCGACCCGCTGGTCCAGATGCAAGACCAGCTGCGGGACTCGACGCCGCAGACCGTGCTCACCTATCAGACGACCGACCCTGACCCGCGCCAGCAGTACCTGCAGGTCTACGTGCTCAATTACGATGCCGCCGACCAGAACTGGACCCTCGTGCCGCCGGGCGGTCCCAGCACCCACGTCGGCAGCGGCCAGCTCCGGGCCGCCCCGGGGGTGGCAGCCGACACGCCGCAGACCGAGACCACGACCAAGATCACGCTTAGCCAGGGAACCATCGGATACGACGCGAAGCTCGGCTTCCTTCCGCTGCCGTACGCACCGGACGTGCTGCAGGTTCCCGTGCCCGGCTGGGTGGAAGACGACGCCACGCTGATGGTGTATGCGCCCCAGCCGCAGTTGTCCGGACTGATCTACACGGTGACCAGCAAGCAGGCCGTCCCGGACCGCGCCGACGAGAAGGCAGACCAGTCCTATCCGGCGAGCATCGCCAACGGCTACCTCGACTTCCCCGACGGACCGGGCGACGACCTGGCCAAGCTCGCCGCGCAGATCACCGCGCATGCCCGCACGCCGTATCAGAAGGCTCTGGACCTGCAGAACTACTTCCTGCACCCCGGGAGGTTCACCTACAGCCTCGATGTCACCCTGCCGAACGGCATTGCCGGGCTGACCGACTTCCTGTTCCGGGCGAAGACCGGCTATTGCCAGCAGTTCGCCTTCGCCATGGCCGGGCTGGCCCGCCTGGCCGGCATACCGTCGCGGATCGCGGTCGGCTATACGGCCGGCACCCCCGCGGGCAACGGCACCTGGAAGGTCACCACAGCCGACGCGCACGCCTGGCCCGAGCTGTATTTCTCCGGGCTCGGCTGGATCCGCTTCGAGCCGACGCCAGGCGGCGCCCAGGGCACGGCGACCGTACCGCAGTACGCCGCGCCGCCCGGACTCGGCACCGGCCCGAGCTCGCCGACCAGCGGCAAGATCCCGGGTTCCAAGTCCGGGTCCAAGGGAGTCAACCCGGCCCTGGCGCACTTCCACAACCTGAGTGGTCTGGGCAGCACGACCAGCGGTGGCCGGGCGCGGACCAGTCCGGGGCATGGCATCAGCCCCTGGATCGCGCTGATCGTGGTGGCCCTCATCGCGGCCGGCCTGCTCTGCCCGCCCGTCGCCCGGTCGGTGGTTCGCCGTCGCCGACTGCAGGCGTCCGGCCCGGCCAGGCTGGCGCACGCGATGTGGCGCGAGGTCCGCGACGATCTAGCCGACTACGGGCTCAGCGGCCGGCCGAGCGAGTCTCCCCGCGCGACCGCGGCCCGGATCGCCGCCCTGCTGCGGTTCGACCCGGCGGCCAGCGAGGCCTTGACCCGGATCGCGCGCGCCGAGGAGTACGCCCGCTACGCGGCGACGCCGCTCGCCTCGCCCACCCTGCGCACGGACAGCGCCACGGTCCGGCGAGCCCTGGCCCACCAGGCGACCTGGCTGGAGCGCTGGCGCGCCCGGCTGCTGCCCGCCTCGATGCTCGCCCCGGTCAGGACCGGTCTGCAGCACACGCTCGACGTGTTCGGCTGGATGGAGGCCGCGGGGATGAGGTTCCGCGGCCGGGGCTTCGGTAACGGCACGCTCAGCGGCCGGGTCAGGCAGCAGGAATAACGGGTCAGGCACGAAGGAATAGCCGGGGATCAACAGCGGGTCAGGCGACGGGGGGATACCGGGTCAGGCAGCGCGAATCACCGGGAGCCGGCCTCGGGTATCGGGGGATCGGGTCGAAGACCCTCAGCGGTCCCGTTCCTGGCGCCGGCGCCAGCGCTCCTCGAGCCGATCCATCATCCCGGTGCCGGACGACCGGCCGGAGCGCCGCTCCTTCGGCTTGGCCGGGCCCCGGCCGGCGGCGACGCCCGCCATGTGCCGGTAACTGCTCAGCGCCCACATGCTGCAGACGAGCATGACCACGAAACCTGCAACGCCGATCCAGATGAACTTGGTCACCACGCCGGCCACCAGCATGCCCACGCCCAGCAGGAATCCCAGCGCCGCCTCGATGACCCGGCGCTTGTAGTGCACACGCGGATCGCTCGCGCGGACAGCGTTGGCGAACCGCGGATAATCGGCGTAGAGCGCCTGCTCAATCTGCTCGAGCTGGCGCTGCTCGTGCTCTGAGAGCGGCACGGTGCCTCCCAAAAACTTGCGCCCGGGGATGTGGCTCGGTGAGCTGCTCCTCACGGCCTGGCTTCTCCTCCAGAATACGAGCGCCGGCGCGTCCTGCGGAAGGGTACGCGGGTCTGCAGCCCGAACCCAGCCACCGCCGACCGAACGGCCGTCCCCCGATTTCTACCGACATACCGGCAGAAATCAGCCACCATGACCGGACGTCCCTGACGGCCAGATCAGCCCGCGCCCCGCTTCGGTGGCGCAAACTTGTCCGGCCTGTCCGGCCTGTCCGGGCTCGCGGGATCACGAATCGGCCCGCCCGTCCACCAGCGCGGCCGGCCGCACGGCGTCGGTCCCGAACCGGCCCGCGATCCGGTCCACCGCCCGCTCCGCCTCGCGCCAGGAGACCGGCCGCTCGTCGAACGCCAGCTGCGTGGCCGCACCGGACACCGGGACCAGGCCGTTGGCCCGGACGCCGACGAGCCGCAGCCGGGCCGCGGCGTCCAGCCCGGCCGCGGCGTACAGCTCGCACGCCACCGCGTAGATCTGCTGGGCCACGTCGGTCGGGTCGGGCAGCGTCCGCGACCGCGTGATCGTCTTGAAGCTGGCCAGGCGCAGCTTGACCACGACCGTCCGGGCCGAGCACCCGGCGGCGCGCAGGCCGCGGGCGGTCCGCCCGGACAGCCGGAGCAGCTCGCGCCGGATCACCTCGGGGTCGTCGATGTCGGTGGCGAAGGTCTCCTCGGCGCCGATGCTCTTCTCCCTCGCGTGCGGCGTTACCCGGCGCTCGTCCCGGCCTGCGGCCAGGGCGGACAGGTGCGCGGCGGCCGCGGGCCCGAGCTCGCGTTCCAGGGTCCCCATCGGGGTCTGCGCGATGTCCGCGACCGTGCGCAGCCCGAGACGGGCCAGGACCTGGCCGGTCTGCTGGCCCACCCCCCACAGCGCCGAGACCGGCAGCGGGTGCAGGAAGTCGAGGACGCCGTCCGCCGGGATCACCAGCAGTCCGTCCGGCTTGCAGTGGACCGAGGCCAGCTTGGCGACGAACTTGCTGGTCGCCACGCCCACCGAGCAGGTGATGTCCTGCTGCTCGCTGATCTGGGCCCGGATCAGCTGGCCGATCTCGGCCGGCCCTCGGCGCAGCCGGCGCAGCGCGCCCGACACATCGAGGAACGCCTCGTCCAGGGCCAGCGGCTCGACCTGCGGGGTTATCGCCTTGAAGACCGCCATGACCTCCTTGGACACCGCACCGTACAGGCCATGCCGCGGCGGGATGACCACCGCGTGCGGGCACGACCGGATCGCCCGCCCCATCGGCATCGCCGAGCGCACGCCGAAGGCCCGCGCCTCGTAGGTCGCCGACAAGACCACGCCGCGTCCCCCGGTGCCGCCGACGATGACCGGCCTGCCCTTCAGCTCCGGGCGGTCCCTGAGTTCCACGCTGGCGTAGAACGCGTCCATATCCACGTGCAGGATGTGGCAGCCTGCGTCATCCGGGACCGGCGCGGCAGCGCCGCCCCCGGCACGTGTGCGCGCCACCGGTGCCTCCTCATGCCGCTCCGGGAGCCACTGTACTTTCGGCTACCGACACTTTCGGCTAGCGACACCTTCGGCAAGCCCGCTGGCCAGCCGTTGCGCCATAGCGCTACATTAGCGCTATGGCGACGATCCAGGTCCGCGAGCTGCCGGAAGAGACCTACGAGGTCCTGCGGCGCCGGGCCCGCCGGGCCGGCCAGTCCATCCAGGCCTACATGCGGGACCAGCTCGTGGCCCTGGCGGCCCGCCCCACCAAGGAGGAGGCGGTCGCGACGATCGAGGCCATCCTGGACCGCCAGCGCGGCGAGGACCCGACGCCAGGATCGATCGCTGACGACCTCGCCGCGGAGCGGCGCTGACCGGCCGGCCCTCGATGCTCGTCGTCGATGCGTCGGCGCTGGCCGCGGCGCTCCTGGGCCGATCGGCCGACGCGCGATCGCTCCGCCGCCGGATCGCGGCCCACGAATGCCACGCCCCGTACCTGATCGACGCCGAGGTCGGCAACGTGCTGCGACGGCGCGTGCTCCGCGGCGAGCTGGCGGCACCGGTCGCGGAGTCGCTGCTCGTCGCGGCCACGCCGCTGATCGATTACCGCTACGAGATGATCGGCGGTCTGGCCCTGGCCGCCTGGGCGCTGCGCGAGAACCTCAGCTTCTACGACGGTCTTTACGCGGCCCTGGCGAACTTCCTTGGCTGCCCGCTGCTTTCCGCCGACCGCCGCCTCAGCCGCGCGTCCGGCCTGCGCTGCCCCGTCGAACTGGTCCAGCCCGCGACCTGACCGACCGGCCCAGCCAGCCCCGCCCCGTCCCCGCCGCCCGGCCCCGCCCCTCCAGCCCGCCGCCCAAATCCGCGGCTCCTCCACCCGCCGCCCAAATCCGCGGCTCCTCCAATGGAGTGGATGGCACCATCGCTGCTGCTGTTTGCGGCACGACGGTCCGCTCACGCTATTGCCGGGTCCGGCTGAGGCAAGCAGCCGGGCGGTTGGGCAGGGTTTCGGACGGTGTCGAGATTTCGGGCACTGATCTTCGGAGAATAAGGGCCGCCCGAATTTGGGCGACGCGAGTTACTCGCCGAGGGCTGGCGCGGATTCGGCGCCCAGTTGGGCGATGCGAGCTACTGGTCGAGGACCGGGCCGGATTCGGCCCCGGTCGGGCGATGCGAGTTACTGGCGGAGGGCTGGCCCGGCTTCAGCTCGAGTTCCGGCTTCAGCTCGAGTTCCGGCTTCAGCTCGAGCAGCCGGGCGAGCAGGCCGTTGACGAACGCTGGTGATCCGTCCGTGGACAGGTCGCGGGCCAGCAGCACCGCCTCGCTGATCACGACGCCGTCCGGCACCCCGGAACCCCACAGCAGCTCGTACGCCCCGATCCGCAGGATGTTGCGGTCCACGGCGGGCATCCGGTCCAGCGTCCAGCCGCGCGAGTACCGGGCCAGCAACTCGTCGATGGCCCCCCGGTGCTCCTGCACTCCCCGGACCAGCTCGGCCGCAAAATCGGAGACCGGCGGGCCGCCCTCGCTCGACGGCCTGCCCGGGGCCGAGCGCTCGGCGAGCAGGTCCAGCACGGGCTCGCCCCTGATCTCGGCCTCGAAGAGGATGTCGAGCGCTCGCTTGCGGGCCTTGCTGCGCGCTGGCATTGCCTCTCGCCGCTACGCTCGGCCGAGGTACTGGCCGGTGCGCGTGTCCACCTTGACCTTCTCCCCGGTGGTGATGAACAGCGGGACCTGGATCTGAACGCCCGTCTCGAGGGTGGCCGGCTTGGTCCCGCCGGTGGAACGGTCGCCCTGCAGGCCGGGGTCGGTCTGGCTGACGGTCAGCTCGACCGCGGCCGGCAGCTCCACGTACAGCGGCACGCCCTCGTTGAACGCCACCACCACGTTCTGCTCCTCGAGCAGGTAGTTCGCCGCGTCGCCGACCACCGAGGCCGAAATGTGCGGCTGGTCGTAGTCCTGGGTGTCCATGAAGACGAAGTCGTCGCCCTCGCGGTACAGGTACTGCATGTCCCGCCGGTCCACGCTGGCCTGCTCGACCCGCACGCCGGCGTTGAAGGTCCGGTCGACTACCTTGCCGGACAGCACGTTCTTCAGCTTGGTGCGGACGAACGCGCCGCCCTTGCCGGGCTTGACGTGCTGGAACTCCACGACGTTCCAGAGCTGGCCGTCGATGTTGAGCGTCATGCCGGTCTTGAGGTCGTTGGTGGTGGCCACTGCGTCGTGTCTCCTGCGTGCGCGCGGGAACGCCTCGTCCCTGGGCTACAGAACGAGAAGTTCCCTGGTCATCGTGGTGAGCATCTCGTGTGATCCGGCCGCCCCGGCGCCGGCCCGCACCACGAGGGTGTCCTCGATCCTGACGCCGCCCCTGCCGGGCAGGTAGATCCCGGGTTCGACGGTAACGGGAACCCCGTCCACGAGTGTACCGGTCCTGGCGTACCCGATGGTCGGGGCTTCATGGACCTCCAGGCCCACGCCGTGGCCGAGCCCGTGCCGGAAATGCTCGTCGTGGCCGGCCGCGGCGATCAGGTCGCGCGCGGCCGCGTCGACGTCGCTGACGTCCGCGCCGGCCGTCGCGGCCTCGACCCCGGCCCGCTGCGCCG
>JASHUI010000444.1:0-6551 GCA_030040095.1 Streptosporangiaceae bacterium
GCCGGTCGGCCTCGATCATCGTGTCAGCCATCGCCGGTCATCCTCTGGAGGCTCGGTGATCTCTTACCTAACGGTCGGTAAGTGGCAGTCAGCATACACCGGTTGCTTACCGAACGTTAGGTAAGCTGCTTCCCGGCGCTAAAATGGGCCCGTGACACGGGCAGATGTGGCGCTCGCCAGGGCACCGACCGGGGATGCCAGCGACGACCAGGCCGACCCATCCACCCGCGAGAAGATCCTCGACGTCGCCTTGGACCTGTTCACGAACCAGGGTTTCGACGGCACCTCCATGCGCGAGATAGCCGAACGGCTCCTCATCAGCAAGCCGGCGATCTACTACCACTTCGCGTCCAAGGAAGACATCCTGATGGCGCTGCACCTGCGCCTGCACGAGTTCGTGAAGCCGACGTTCGCCCCGTTGACGGGCCGGACCGTCACGCTCCAGACCTGGGGCTCGCTGCTCGATCAGCTGCAAGATCAGATGCTGGCCCAGCGCAAGATCTTCCTGATGCACGAGCGCAACCAGGCGGCGCTGGAGAAACTGCATCGCAAGCCGCACGACGGGGACGGGCACGATGACATCCGGCAGTGGTTGCGGCAGGCTCTCGCCGATCCGTCGCTGTCGCTGCGCGACCGGGTCCGGATGGCGTGCTCGCTGGGCGCGGTGATCGGAGTGCTGTTCCTGGCCGGGGACGCGTTCGACAACGTCTCCGGCGCCGAACTCGGCTCCCTGGTGCGCGAGGCGGTCCACGAGGTCGTGGCCGACCGCAGCGCCTAGCCTGCTCCTACCTGGCTTAACTGGCCGTCGCCGGGAATTACCCGGACCCCCATGCTGTTCGCGTCCCAGTAAGGCAAGACGGGGCAGCCTGTCTCCCCCTGTCTCCCCGGCAAGCGAAGCGGGCTCATGGAGAAGGCAATCTTGCTGGCCGTCGCGGCAAGCTTCTGCACCGCCACGGCCTCGGTGGCTCAGCGCCAGGGCGCCAGGAGTGTCGCCGCGACCGGTGGCTTCGGCGTGCGGCTGATCCTGCGCCTGGCCCGCCGCCCGGTCTGGATACTGGGCATCGCGAGCATGATCGCCGGCTTCTTGTTCCAGCTCACTGCGCTGCGTTACGGCGCCCTCGCCCTAGTCCAGCCCATCCTGGCGCTCGAACTGCTTCTCGTCTTCGGCTACATGGCCGTCGCCGGCCGACGACGAGTGCGGATCAAGCGCCGTGACTGGGCGGCCGCGGCCGCCATGTCGGCGGGGATCGCGGTGTTCCTTCGCCTGGCGTCCCCGTCCGGGGGACGGCTGAACGCGCCGGGTGGCTCCTGGCTGCTGGCGGCCCTGATCACGCTCGGCGTCGTGCTGGTGGCCGTCGCCGCGGCCTCCACCCTGGGTAACCGGACCGGAGCATCGCCCGCCCGGCGGGCCGCCTTGCTCGGATCGGCCACCGGGATCGCATGGGGTTTCGTGGCCGCCATCATCAAGGAACTCAGCTCATACCTGGGCGATGGCCTAGGCGCGGTCTTCTCCACCTGGTCCCTGTACCTGCTGGTGATTGTCGGGGCCTCGACGATGCTGCTGGCCTCGCACGCGCTCGCGGCCGGGCCGCTGGCCGCCTCCCAGCCCGGATTCACCATCTTGGACCCGCTCTCGGCCAGCCTGCTCGGGGTGTTCCTGTTCGGCGAGCACATCCGGACCGGCCCCTGGGACCTCGCGGGCGAGGCGCTGGCGCTGGCGCTCGTCATAGCCGGCGCTTCGGGCCTCAGCCGCAGCTGCTTCATACTCGGGGAACTCGGCGATCCGTCCTGCCTGCCGGCCCGGTTCCAGGCCCAGGCCCGCGGCAAGAGGCTCCCCGGCGCGGCGCAGCCGGGACCATGGCACGTTCAGCAGCGAAGGCCTGAGCTGCCCGAAACGGGCGACGACCTTGCCTCGCCCGAAGCACGGTGCCCTGCAGGCACGCGGGAACGACTCCGTGGTTAGCGCGGGGCTATCGCGGAAGCCCGATCACATCGGGCCGCTGATCGGCGGCGGCAGGTTTGTCCTGGAAGAACCGGGAGTTTCCGAGCGCCCCGGGCCACTCGCGGGGATGCATGATCTCATTGCGGCCCCTGGCAATGTGCCCGGCCGGCACGTCCCTCGTGACGAGCGCGCCTGCGCAGACGTACGCGCTCTCCCCGATGTTGACGCCGCCGACCACGATGGCGTGCAAGCCGACGAACGCGCCGTCCTCGACGATCGGCGCCGGCTCCTCTGATGCAGGGTCGTCCCAGCCCAGCGACGGGTCCAGCTGGCGGTGGATGAGATCTCCCGCGATCCGGCAGCGGGCACCTATGCGAGCGCAGTCGCTGATGTTACCCGTGATCACGGTGTCATCGCCTACCGTCACGCCGATGCCGATCCGGGACCGGGTGCCCACCACCACGCGTTCCCCGATCACGGCCCGGGCGTGGATCGCCACGTAGTCCTCGATCAGTGAGTTCGGTCCGATCGTCACGCCCTGGCCGATGACGGCGAACTGACCTACCCATACTCCGGCCCGGATCACGGTGTCACCCTCGACCCGCACCTGCCGACCGTCGAGAAGCGGGCGGTACGGGCTGTTGATGACGGCGGTTGACGCTATCTGAGCGGTCGGCGCGATCTGAGCGGCCGGTCCTGCCGCGGCCGTGTCACTCCTGGTCATTGCTTCAGGCACCTATCCAGCGCGGGGAGTTCCAGGTACTCGGCCGCGCCCGCCAGATCGGCAAGAACGGGAAGGCCGGCCAGCTTGTCGCGCCAGATCTCCAGGTCCGCCTGCCAGGCGTAGACATACGAGAGGCAGGCCAGCTCGGTGATGCCTGCGAGTCGCTTGCGTGCCGCCGACAAAGACATCAGGGCGTACCCGGTCGTCGGCGCGTCTTCCTGCCGGAGCAGGAGCCGGTCGGCGATGTGGTCGATCAGCCAGGAGCGCCGCCGCAGTGCCTCACGCCAGTAGTCACGCGTCGCGTCGGTCACGTCCCCGCCTTCGTGCAGCAGTCGGTAAAGGCCCTCGGCAATAACGTCGCCGAACTCTTCGGAGGCCGCGCGCCTGGGCCGCGCGAATGGCTGGTACGGGACCTGAGAGAGCGTGCCCGCCACGGCGAAAGAACGGCGTTGCGCAGCCGCGAACAAGAATAGCCAGTCCTCGTTGTAAATAGGCGGAAATAGCACATCGGCCCGGATCGCGTCGACCAGCAGTGCCCCGCCGCCGGGGAACACGTCCTGGTCGCCGCCAGCGAGCCGGTGCGCGTGACAGACGACGGAGTTATCCGGGTAGTAGCCGATCTTGAAGCCCACGGCCTGACAGTGGGCAGTCAGCGCGGCGGCCACGGAGACGACGCCCGGGGTCAGGTCCCGGATGTCGTCGTCGAGGAACATGATCGTGTCCCAGGCGCACAGGCGGGCCAGCAGCAGGCCGACGTTGCGTTTGCGGGCGATGTCCACGTGACACGAGGGCACGATCTCGTTCTCCGGATGCTCGGCAGTGAGCAGGGGCAGCGTGCCGTCATGGTCTGGAGAAACGTAGCTGACCAGGACGTCACCGCCCAGGGCGGCGCACTCCAGAGTGGCCTGCGCCGCCTGCTCGGCCGTGCTGCACAGCACCACCAGCGCGCAACCGACCTCGCTCGCCAGGGCGATGGCGGTTCCCAGCGACCAGGGCCGGATGGTCGGGACCACGATCGCATCGAGCCGCCGCGGCGGCTGGCCCAGGGCCCGCTTCGGTCTGGCGGGATCCGGCCCCCCCGGGCCGGGTCCCGCTGGCTCCGAGCCTGGCCAAGCGGCGCAGCCGCCAGGGCATAGGAGGGCAGCGTGCGACTCGATGTGGAACGAGTCGACCTGGCTGGCTGGAGCGCTCAAGCCGCGGCCCCCTACTCGGCCTCGGGACCGCTGTTATCCCACTCGAACAAGCGATTTTCCTTGTTGGACAGGTCTGGCGTCAGCGGATCCCTGTTGATGACAGGTACCCGCATCACGACGCAGTAGGTTGAACCTTCGGGAAAGCGCGGGAAAAGATATCGCTCGTTCTGCTCCCGGACCTCTGGCTCGATAAAGCATCTTGCCGCACCGTGCACTCCGCGGGTGGTGATTCCCCCGCAGAGCGTCATGGTTCGCAAGGGCGCCGACGGGTTCGGGCCCCGCGCGAAGTAACCGACGTCCTCGACCAGGACACCGTCGGCCAGACGGTACGGGAACTCGAGCCTTCCAGCCTTCGGGTCGTCAACGACGATCACTCGTCGGTCGGCATGGCCCGGGTCGGCGTGGCCCGGGTCGACGAGATGGATGGGGATCGGGAAGATGCGGGACAACCACTGGTTGAGCGTCGCCCAGGCCATCCCGCCGATCAGCACGAGGTGATGGGTGACATCGCGCCGCGTGAGATCCTGGGCCGCCTTGATGACAACACGCGATGCGGGGTTGTAGGCCCGGATCGCACCGTAGATGTCGATCAGGGAATCCAGGTCGGCCAGATCGGAGAGCCGAACGTAGTCGAGGTTGTCCGGGTTGGAACTGGTCGGCCGCATCTCCTTCGGCAACCGGGCGCTGGCCAGCGTGATGGGCGAGCCGTCGGGAAAATCCCAGATGGAGCGGGCCTGCCTGACCCCGGGCCCCTCCTGGCGCCCGGCGGCGACCTCCCGCAGGGTGATGAGCTCCTCCTTGAGTTCCGCCAGAACTTCGCGCTCGTCGGCCGTTAGCTCGTCGTCCTCGAGCAGGCGCACCGCCCCGCCCTCGAACGACCGGGGGGTGGCAAACAGGCGGGCATAGGAGCCCAGGCGCGACACGGGGACCAGGCGCCCGCTCGCCGGGTTCTCCCAGGACGATACGGCCGCCGGGCCGACCGGGCCCTGGGTGCCGCTGCCGAGCGCCTGGCCCAACTCGCTCTGGGTCAGCGGCACAGGCGCGCGTTCCCGCAGGTCACGGAGGCGTTCTGCGAGGCTCACCGCAGCCTGGCTGGGTGAGTCGCCCGAGATCGTCACGACGCCTCCATCGAGGGTACGCGCAGAGTATTGCGTGATCGACAGTTCCCTGTGAGAGATCAATCGCGAAGTTCACCCAATCGTTACGTGGATCTCGGCTGCATTCTTCTAAATTTTAGTAGATTTCACGTAGCATCACCGTGATACTACAGAGTAGCGCGAGGGGAAGTGACACAGGCGCGCGGGTCCGCGGAGTCTCCGCCCGGCACTCGAAGGCCCGGTCACGACGCGAGGAGGAAGAACATGGCGGCTACTCCCATGTACCAGCCGGACGATCACGACGGGGCGGCGAACCGGGCCGACGCGCTCGACTCCATCCGCGAGTTCAACGCGTCGAACCCGGCGCACGAGGATCTGTGGACCCGGGTGCACCAGACCGGCGACGCGGTGTGCCGCGCCGTCGACGAGCGGGACGCCGCCCAGAGCGACGCCCGGAAGGCCCGTGATTACCATCAGACCATCCAGGCCGAACATCCGCAGCGGCGCGCCCCGCTGCCCAGGCAGGCGCTCATCGCCGCTGTGTTCGTCGGGCTGGACGCGGTGGCCTGCGAGTTCGCCGCCCAGGCGCTCGGCAACGATCAGGACCAGACGCTGCTGTGGACGGCGCTGTTCCTGGCGGTACTGGCCGCCGGGGAGGTGGCTCTCGGCCATTACAGCGAGCGCGGTGGCCGCGCCTGGCGGCTGCTGGTTGCCGGCCTGGCGGCCTTCGTGGCCGGGCTGGGGGTCCTGCGCTTCAGCTACCTTGCGACCGTGGGCACGGCCGGGGCGCTCACCGCCTTGGTGGGCGCGGTGCTGTTCACCGCGGCCACGGCAGCCTTCGTCGTGATCGGCTACCGCGCGCTGCGATCCGCAGAGAAGATCAAGGCATGGCAGGCACGGCGCCGAGCCCGGCAAGCTGAGCGCGAGGTCGCGGCGGCCAGCCACCGGGTGGCAAGCCTCCTGCACGAGCACAACCGCCTCATCGACGCCTACATCAGCAGGATCCGCGTCTTGTTGCTCGGGAGGTTCTCATCCGCCCGGCTGCCGCAGGCAGAGGCGTTCCTGCGAGCGCACCTGGCCGGGCGTGATCCCTCCGACTGGGCCCAGACGTCATGAAACGCCCGAGCGGCGCCCTGTGGACGCGCGCGCCGTTGACGCTGGCCTGCCTGCTGCTGGGCGTATCGGGCTGCACGCTCAGCACCAGGGCGCGATCCGCGGATTTCACGGTCACCGAGTCATTCGTGCCCTCGGCGATGGTGGCCGTCGTGCCCGGGCCGACCGCCGGGCCTCTCCTGGCCCGCGTGGTCACGGCGACGGCCCGGCCCGATGAGTCCGTCAGCGTCGTCGCCGCTGGCACCACGACGGTCCTGGCCGCCGGCACCGAGCCGGTCCCAGCCAAGATCATCATTCCGGGCCGGCCGGTCGCGCCCGCGCCCGGGGCGACGTCCTTCCAGCTCGCCACGTACCGCCGGAGCCTGGCCGGCTGGCACGCGAACCTCGCGAGCGCGAGGCGGGCTGTGGCGGCGCGAACTCAGGCCGCCCTCACCGCCTGGGTCCGTCGCCTGAGCATCGCGGGGAGGCCGGGCACCCTGGCC
>JASHUI010000054.1:0-15416 GCA_030040095.1 Streptosporangiaceae bacterium
TCGCCCGCTGACCTGGTCATCATCCGGGCTGACCGGACGCCGCCCGACTGGTACGCCGCCCCGTGGCTGTACTACATGGAGAAGTACCAGGGGTTCCCGGCGACGGTCGCGGCCCGGCCGCCGATCCCGGCCGACCACACCCTGGCCGTCGTCTACGTCACGCCGCGCGCGGTGGCCGGCTTCCTGGCCGCGCACCCGGGCAGCCCGGTCGTGTTCCTGCTGGAGTACGACGTGCCCGGCGCCACCTTCCCCCGCTCGGTCCACGACGAGTCGCTGCGTACCCTCCGGCGCTACGGATACTGCTCCGCGCAGGAGATCCCGCTTCGCTACACCGGGGCGCTGACGATCGTGCGCCGGACGGGATGCTGAAGCCGGCGGCTAGAGCCGCCACGCGAGCACCTGCTGGACCCGGAAGGCTGGACGGCCAAAGAGCCTGGTCAGCACGCGGTCCAGGCGCGAGTGCGGGCTTGTGACCGCGACGATCGCCGTTGGCCGCCAGTAACCGAGCATGAGGTTGATCTGAGTGTGGATGATCCCCCGGTACTTCGGTACGCCGATCCAGAGGGAGTCGAGGTACGACGCGGCCTGGGCGACAAAGTACGAATTCGACGAGCCGTAATACTCGGGAGTGGCCTGCCCGGCCTGGTCTGGTCCGACGAACCAGCCGCCCATCAGCGAGCGAGGCTCGCCGGTATCCGCCTGCCACCGCATCGCCTCGGGGAACTGCGAATACGGGACCGGGACGACCAGCACCCGGGGATCCGGGCCCAGCCTGGCGAAGGCCGCCTGCCAGCCGGCCGGGACCGGCGCGGTCGGGCCGGCCCGCATGGGCAACGGGATCAGGAACAGCAGCGCCAGCGCGGCCACCGCCAGCGGCCAGTTCCGGCGGGCCCGTGCCGCCCCCTCCGGGGCTGTCGAGAGTGCCAGGCCGAGCGAGAACGCGAGCACGGCGGCGGCCGCGCCGTCGGCGACGATGGCGAACCGGTCCGGGAGAATCTGGCTGAGCACCGGCAGGCCCTGCAGCCAATGCCACGGCAAGAACGAGGAGTTGCCGCCGAGGCTGAAGATCTCCAGCACCGCCCAGGTCACGGCCGTCGCGCGGACCCTCACATCGCGCCAGAACCAGATCGCCGCGGCGACCAGGACGAAGAGCAGCGGCCACCCTAGGTAAGCAAGGTATTCCGGCAGGCCACTGGAGCCCCCGGCGACAGCGGCCGCGCTCGCCGGGGTGTGCAGGAGCAGATTGCCCGCCGGAGTGACGAAACTGGCGGCAGAACTGGTGAAATCATTCGTTATCCAGGGGCTGCCGTGCTCGGTGAGCGGGCCGTGAAACTGAATCCACAGGGCATAGCCGCTGATCGCCAGCGAGACGACGGCCGCCGTGGCGAGGCCGCTCGCGGTGCCCCGGAGCCCGTGCACCACGGCGCGCGGACGGCTGGCCGCCACCGCCACCACCAGAAGCAGGCCGGCCACGGCGGTCAGCGTCAGCAGTTCCTCGCCGGTGAACACCTGGGCGGCCGTCAGCAGGCCGAGCCACAGGCCGTTGCGCACGGCGCTGCCGCGACCGGTGACGATCCGCAGCGCCGCGTGGATGATCAGCGGCGGGAACACGGCGAACTGCATGTGGTAGTGGCCGATGCCGGAGTCCACCAGGGCCGGGGAGAACCCGTAGAGCGCGCCGCCCAGCGCCGCTGGCCAGGTGCTGGCCCCCCATTGGCGCAGCACCCAGAACAGGCTGGCCGCCGAACCGGCGAAGCCCAGCGTCAGCGCGATCGTGAGGCTCACCTGGGGACCGAGCAGGAGCGTCACCGGGCTCAGCAGCATCCCGGGGAGCAGGAAGGATGTGTTCCACATCAGGTTGATGCCCCGCGGCCAGTTCAGCGCGGTCGTGACCAGCGCCGGCACGTGCCCGTGCACGACGGCCTCGGCGCAGTAGCGCATGAACCACGCGAACAGGTCCACGTCCTCGGGGTCGCCCACCTGTGCGCGCGAAGCCGGGTCGACCCACAGCCGCGAGGTCAGCGCCAGCGCGCCCAGCAGGTAGAGGCCAAGGATCAGCCAGCGCGCCCCGGACCCGGCCCGGTCGCGAGAGCGCTCCGCGACGGGAGACGACTCGACCGCTGACGGCACGAGGCTCACCAACGCCTCCATCCTCGCCGGACGCCTGTCCAAATTCTCGCCGGCATCTGTCTCATCGGGGCGCCCGCGCTCAGGTATCTCCCCGGGACCGGACGATCAAATCGGCCAGCAGGGCGAGCGAGGCGATAAGCAGCCCGGTCACGAACACCAGGACCGTGTCGTCCGCGACCCGGAACGGGTGGGCGGCCACGTCGTAGATGGCCTTCGCTATGCCCACGCCCAGCAGGAACAGCGCGAGCGGCATGAGCACCTTGAGCGGGTTGAAGTACATCACCATCCGCAGCACCTGCAGGATGTAGCGGTAGGCGTCCGTGACAAACCGGAACTTCGACCTCCCCGAGCGCTTCGCGTACTCGATCGGCACGTAGCGCACATCATGCTGGTTGGACAGGAAGGCGATCGTGATCGTGGTGACGCAGGAGAACCCGGGCGGCAGCAGCCGCAGGTAAGGCAGCGCGACCTCCCGGCGGAACGCCCGCAGGCCCGAGTTCAGGTCGGGGATCTGGGAGCCGGTCAGCTGCTCAGCCAGCTTGCGGATGAACCATTTCGCCGGGATCCGCAGTATCTTGTGCGTGCCCTGCTCGCTGGTCCTGGCCCCGACCACCTGGTCGATCGTGGAGTCCTTCTCGAGCATCTGGACCAGTTCCGGAATGCGCTCGTTCGGGTACGTCATGTCGGCGTCGGTCCAGACCACGATCTCGCCCCTGGCCCGCTGGGTGCCGATCCGGCGGACGGTGCCCGAGCCGCCGTTGCGGTGGAAGTGCACGATCTGCATGCGCGGAAACCTGGGCGCGGCCTCGTGCAGCCGGGCCAGGGTCTCGTCGGTGGACGCGTCGTCGAACGCGAGGAGCTCGTACTCGTATCCGCTCGCGTCCATCGCGACACAGATCCGCTCGACCTCGTCCGCGACGTGGTCCTGCTCGTTGTAGCAAGGCAGGATGATCGAGACATATACGTTCTCGGGTGACGGATCACTCACAGCCGCCGAGCCTACCTTTTCGTTCGGGCGCATGAGCGCGGTCGGCCAAGGCGGTCACGGCCCCGGCTCCGACATCCAGACGACGACGGTGAGCGGCCAGGGGTTCAGCGGCGGGGTCGTCAGCGTATGCGCGTCCCAGGTGGTCCGCAGCATCATGATCTGCCGGGCCGGCCCGCCGAAGCGCGCGAGCTGCGACCGGCTGGACGCGAGGAGCACCGGCCGCCGGCCGGCCGCGGCGATGCTTTGCACATCCTGCTCGACCGTGGCGTAGCGCGGGTGGTTGATGTCCGCCACCGGGTTGCCGCACATCCCCCTGACGACCTGGGCCAGCTTGCCCTGGATTGTCCCGCTGATGAACAGGACCGAGGCGCCGCGCGGTATCGCCGCGCACATGCCGCTGACGGCCCCGATCTCACCCTGGTAGGAGGCCTTGAAGGCCAGGCCGACCGCGGCGACCTTGACCCCGACCGGGCCGCCCGACCTGACCCTCAGGCCGAACGTGGTGATCGCGGCGGGCGCCACCAGCAGCACCACCAGGCAGGCGGCGATGACGGCCCGCAGCACCCGCCCGGTGTCCATCTGCCGCAGCCGCCCGACGAGCCAGCCCGCGGCCCAGACCGCCAGCAGGATGAAGCCGGGCAGCACGCTGGGCACGAGCCTGCGGCTCGCCCAGGGCTGATCGGGGGTGATCGCCGGCCGGTAGAGGAAGGTAACGATGGCCCAGGCGAACGCGACCAGGGGCAGCGTCCAGGTCGGCGCCTGGCCGCGCAGGCACCGACGGGAGAGCAGCGCCACCGCGATCGCGGCGAGCACGACCGCGGGCACCCCGATATACCAGAACACCCAGTGCAGGCTGAGCTCCGCGTAGGTGCGCGTGGGGTCGACCGGCAGGTGATTGCCGCGCTGGAAGCGCGCCATGACGCCCTTGGTGGTGGCATCGGTCGGAGCGCGTACCGTCTCCACGTAGGGCCGGATGGCGAAGCCGGCCACGACCACGAACGTGAGCACGGCGATCCCGCTGGCCAGCCATCGGCCCCGCACCTCCGGCACGCCGCGCTCCCACCGCCACGCCATGACCAGCAGAGTCGCGATGATCACCAGGCCGGTGAGCAGCGCCAGCGGCTCGAGTGACGACTTGATGCTGGACAGGTAGGGCCTGGACAGCAGCACCCCGTCGGCCAGCCCGTACGCCCCGCCGACCACCAGGCCGCCGAGGAGCGAGAGGGCCTGCGGCCGCCGGCCGAGCAGCAGCAGCCCGATGTAGGGGACCACCGGCAGGATGTCGCTCGCCCCGTCGATCCGCACCAGCAGGGTGAGGCCGAGGGCGAGGCCCCCGAGCGCCCCGATGACCTTGGCCGCGGTCCCGTCCCGGTCGAGGGCGTCGATGACGAGGCAGAGCCCGCCGAGGAACAGGATCTGCGCCACCGGCTCGCTGTAGGTGGCCCGCCCGGTGAACTCATCCGGCAGCGAGATGGCCAGCACCAGGGCGGCGAGCGGCGCCCAGCGAGGCCCGGCCAGGCGGGCGGCGAGGCCGCCGAAGACGAGGATCCCGCACGCCCCGAGCACCGGTCCCATCCCGATGGCCGCCGCGACGCCGCCGACCCAGATGGCGGGAGCGAGGATCATCGGCAATCCCGCCATGAACTGCGGCACGATGGTCCTGCCGACCTGGTAGAACGCGGGGGTGTCGAAGGAGAGCCCGGCGGGGCTCGAGCCGAAGGCCGCGCGCGACTGCGGTATCGGCAGCGAGCCGTGATGGGCGATCCAGTAGCTGAAGTTGAGGTAGGAGGCCGGATCGCGCATCACCAGGATCTGCTGGGTGTGGTAGATCATCTGGTCGACACCGAACGCCACCGCCACCGCGATCACGCCCGCCACCGCCCACCAGGGCGTGCGGGCCGGTCCCGGCGTCTGCCCCGGGAGGGCGGCGGGCCACCGGCCGGGAATCCAGCTCAGGCCGGGGATCCAGCGCAGGCCGAGAACGACGAGGATCACCGCCAGCGGCACCGACACCGCCAGCATCGGCACCGGCGCGAAGTGGCCCGCGAGCAGCAGCGGCAGCCCGGCCAGCAGCCAGGCCATCACCAGCAGGGCCGGGAGCACCGACAGCCGCCCGAGCAGCCGCCCGGCGGCGTCGGCCCCGGCCTGGCCGGCATCCCCGGTGGTCCCGGAGGGCAGGGAGCCGGACGTCTCGGTCCGGGCGCGCACGCTCATCCGGAGGCCTCCTTGGAGCCGTCGCTGTCGTCCGATCCCCCGCGGTGCAGGACGATGTAGCCGTCGCGCCTGAAAACGATCCGGTACCCGCCACGTTCCAGCAGTGCCACGCGCTGCCTTTGCTCCCTCACGCCGGTGAAGGTGAACTGCGGGGTCGCGACGTCGGCCACCACCCATGGCGCCTGCGCCCGGGAGCCGGGACCGTCGGCGACCCAGATCAGCACGGTGTCCCGCGCGGACAACTGGGGGCCGAGGTTGTCAACCGCCTCCACGGTGACGCCGCCCGGCACGACGGCGTCCGCTGCTGCGGCGGCCTTCATATTCGCATTCCGCTGATAGAACGACGGGTGGAGAGCGGGTCCGAACGCGAACCGCGGGACCAGAATAGCCGCGACCGCGCACATCGCGACCGCAAAGGCCAGCGCCAGCGACCATGCGCCCCGGACCGTCGCGGCGACGGACGCCGCCCCGGCCTCCCCTCCGGCCGGCCGCCGTCGCCGGGCCACGCGGGCGCGCCAGGCCATCAGGGAGCGGTCGAGCCGGGCGGCACCGTCCACGGCGGCGCAGACGAGCACGACCACGAGGAAGGCGTTGTAGTGGTAGGCGGTTACCCACCAGAGGGGGAACCTGTCGCTCGCCATCATGCGTTCGAGCAGCAGCGGGACCGTGGCCAGCGCGATCGGCGAGCGCAGCGGGAGGAAGCAGAACGCGCCGAACAGCCAGAGGACGGTGTCCAGCTTGACCCGGGGCGTCCAGAGCAGCTGGACCGAACTCGCCGGGTGCAGGATCACATGTTCCAGCGCCTGGGGCACACCGGGGCCCAGGTTCTGGTAGGACCAGTAGAAGTTCGCCCGGCCGCCGGCCGCCGGTATCAGCACGTCCGTGGCGAGCCACGCGGCCATGATCCCGGCGACGATGACGCACGCGCCGACCAGTCGCTGCCTGGTCACCGTGCGCGGTCGCGCCACGATCAGGTACGCCCCGATCCCGGCCACGAACAGGCCCATGTCCTCTTTGACCAGCAGCAGCGCTCCGAGCGCGAGCAGCGCCGTCCGCAGCCTGCCAGCCTGCAGCCGCTCGAGCGCGATAGCGGTCAGCACCGGGACGAACGCGACCTCATGGAAATCGAAGGCCAGCGCGGAGGCGACCGGCCAGCTCAGCGCGTAGGCGACGCAGACCAGGTAGGCGGCCAGCGTCGCCTTCCGCCCGTCGCCGAACGCCCGGCTCGTGAACACCCACAGCCATGGGATCGCCAGCGCGAACAGGACGGCCTGAGCCACCAGGAGGGTCTGCGGGCCGTTGTACATCCAGTACAACGGGGCCAGCACGGCGTCGATCGGCGAGAAGTGGTTGCCCAGGATCGAGAAGTTGGCGCCGAGGCCTTCGAACACGCCGAAGATCGGATCCGTCCCGAGCTTGAAGTGCGCGTACGACCGCACCGCCTGGTCGAAGATCACCAAATCGAACGAGGTGGTCCGGAAGGTGTAGTAATTGGCCAGCGCGAACACGCAGTAGCCGACGGCCACCAGGGCCGTCAGCGCGCCTACCGCGGCCGGGTGCGCGAGACGGCGGCCACTGCCCGGCCCGGCCGTCGCGTGACGCGCGGCGAGCCGGGCATTCTCGGTCGTCGCCCTCACGCCCATGCCGTCGCCGGCTTCCATAGCGCTCGGCCTCATCCCGGGGCCCTGGAACCAAGGGCTGCCGGGCCGGCCCGGTGCAGCACGAGGTACCCCTGGCGGGAGAAGACGACGGTGTAGCCGTTGCGCTCGAGCAGGGCCACGCGCTGCTTCTGCTCCCGCACGCTCGTGAACGTGAACTGCAGCTGCCTGACGTTGGCGATCACCCAGGGCGATCCCAGCGCCGGGGTACCCCCGTCGCCGTCCCACAGCAGGACGGTGTCCCGCGCCGACAGGTTGGGGCCGAGGTTGTTCACGGCCTCGACGGTAACGCCGCTGGGTACGGCGGCGACCGCCGCCGCCTCCGCCCTCGTCTGCGCGTCCTGCCGGTAGAAGGACGGGCGCAGCGCGGCGCCGAACGCGAACTTCGGGACCAGCACGACGGCGACCGCGCACATCGCGGCCGCGCCGACCAGCGCCACCGTCCACGGGGTGGCGCCGCCGGTCTCCCCTCGCCGGGCTGCCTCGTGCCGCCGGGCCAGCAGCGTCCGGTCTAGCCTGGCGGCGCCGTCGACGGCGGCGCATATCAGGACGACCACCAGGTAGGCGTTGTACTGATCGGCCGTCCCCCACCAGGCCGGGAATTTGTCCGCCAGCATGCGCTCGAGCAGCAGCGGGACCGTGGCCAGCGCTATCGGCGACCGCAGCGAAAGGAAGCAGAACGCGCCGAACAGCCAGAGGACCGTGTAGACCTTGACGTCCGGGGTGATCAGCAGATGCAGGGCCGTGCCCGGATGGGTGAGCGCGTGCCCGGCGGCCTGGGAGACGTTGCCGCCGAGGGCGTTATACGCCCAGTAGTAGCCGGAGCGCCCGCCGAAGGCCGGGATCAGCACGTAGGTCGCGATGAACATGTCGGCCAGGCCGCCCGCGACCAGGGCCGCGGCGACGACCAGCTGCCGGCGCACCACCCGCGGCCGCGCCACGGCCAGGTAGATCCCGATCCCGGCGACGAACAGGCCCATGTCCTCCTTGACCAGCAGCAGGGCCGCGAGCGCGATCAGCGCCGTCCGCAGCCGCCCCGCCTGCAGCCGCTCGAGGGCCACCGCGGTCAGTACCGGGGCGAACGCGACCTCGTGGAAGTCGAAGGCCAGCGCCGAGGCGATCGGCCAGCTCAGCGCGTACGCGACCGAGACCAGGTACGCGGCCGTGGTGGCCTTCTGCCCGCCGCCGAACGCCCGGCGGGTGAACACCCACAGCGGCGGGATCGCGAGCGCGAACAGCACGGCCTGGGCCACGAGCAGCGTCTTGGGGCTGTCGTAGATCCAGTACAAGGGCGCCAGCGACGCGAGGATCGGCGACCAATGGTCACCGAGAACAGAGAAGTCGGGACCGAACCCGTTGTGCAGTCCCTTGATGATGGAAATTCCTGGCTCGAAGCGAGAATACGACCGCACTGCCTGGTCGAAGATCACCAGGTCGTAGGACGAGTCACGGTAGGTGTCGTACTGCGCCAGGGCGAACGCCGAGTAGAGGGCCGCGACCAGGGCCGTCAGCACGCCGACCGCCGCCCGGTGCGCGGGCCGGCGGCCCGCACGCTCGCTCCCGCCCTGGCGGGACTGCCGGGAGGAGAGCAGGGTGTTTCCCACGGTCGTGCGGATGCCCATGGCTGCGGAGACTATCGAACTAAACGCGGACGGTGGCCGGTGATGTCCCGTTTGGCGCCCATCGGGACCGCCGCCGGATCCGGTGCCCGCGTGAACCGACGACCTAGATTATGTCGCATGCGCGCCCGCCCCGCAGCCCGGGATCAGCCGAGCCGCCAGGCCAGCACCCGTCCCACGCTGAACGTCGGCGGGCCGAAGAACGCGGCCAGGTACCGTTCCAGCGCCGAGCCGGGGCCGGTGATCGCGACGACCGCGGCGGGCCGCAGGTAGGCCAGGTCAGCGCGGACGTTCACGGTTGGCGGGGGCTGGGCATCCGATGACCCTGACCACAGCTTGTCCAGGTACAAGAAGGCGTTCCTGACCCGGGGCGGGCCGAAAAACTCGGTGACCGCCTGTCCGCTCTGGGTGGGTCCGACGAACCATCCGCCGATCAGTGACCCGGGCTCGCCAGTGTCCGCCTGCCAGCGCATCGGCTGGGTGAGATGCGAGTACGGCACCGGGACCACCAGGACGGGGGCGTTGGCGGCCAGATGCAGCCGCGCGAACGCCGCCTGCCAGCCGGCCGGGACCGGCGGGGTCGGGCCGACCCGCAGGGGCAGCGGGATCAGCGGCAGCAGTGCCAGCACCGCCACCGCGAACGGCCAGTTCCGCCGCACACGGGACGCCCCGTCCGGAGCCGCCGAGCACGCCAGGTCCAGCGCGAACGCGAGCACGGCGGCGGCCGCGCCGTCGGCCGGGATCGCGAACCGGTCCGGCAGGATCGCGCCGACCATCGGCAGGGCCTGCAGCCAGTGCCAGGGCAGCAAGCCCCCCGGGTAGACGACCCCGAGGAACTTCCTGTTCTGCCCGCCGAGGCTGAGCAGTTCCAGCACCACCCAGGTGATCGCCATCAGCCGGACCCTCGGATCCCGCCAGTAGCGGATCGCCGCGGCGACCAGGACGACCAGCAGCGGCCAGCCCAGGTACGCCAGATACTCCGGAAGGTAGTTCGGGCCGCTGGTGGCCCGCCCGGCCGGGCTGGCCGCCGTGTGGATGAGCATGGTGGCGGGCGGGGTCACGAAGGTACTCAGATGGCTGGTGAAGTCGTTGGCGATCCACGGGCTGCCCCGCTGGGCGAGCCGGCCGAAGAACTGCACCCACAGCGCGTAGCCGCAGGTCGCCAGCACAAGGACGGCCGAGGCCGCGAGACCGTGCGCCACGTCTTTCACCCGGTCGCGCACCAGATGCCGGTGCGTCACCGCGAAGGCCGCCACCAGCACGACGGCGGCCACAGCGGTGTCGGCCGCCACTTCCTCGGCGATGAACAGCTGGGCGGCCACGAGCAGGCCGAGCCAGAGGCCGACCCGGACCGGGCGGCCACGGCCGGTGACGAGCCGCAGCACGGCATCGATCATCAGGGGCGGGATCACGGCGAAGGCGAAGTTGTAGTGCCCGATGGCGGAGTCCGCGATCGCCGGGGAAAACCCGTAGAGCGCGCCCCCCAGGGCGGCCGGCCAGAGGCCGGCCCCCCACTGGCGAAGCACCCAGAACAGGCTGGCCGCCGACCCGGCGAAGCCCAGCGTCAGCACGACGGTGAGGGTCACCTGCGGCCCGGCCAGCAGCGTCAGCGGGCTCAGCACGATGGCCGGGAGCAAGAACGAGGTGTTCCACATCATGTTGACCCCGCGCGGCGCGTTCAGCGCGGTGGTCACCAGCGCCGGCAGGTGCCCGTGCGCGATGGCCGTCGCGGCGTACCGGACGAAGAACGCGAACTGGTCGACGTCCTCCCGGTCGCCGACCTGCGCGCGCGACGCCGGGTCGGCCCACAGCCGCCAGGTAACGGCGATCGCGCCGAGCAGGTAGCAGCACAGGATCAGCCATGGCACCCAGGTGCGGGCGCGGGTGCGTCCGTCGCCGGATACCTGTGACGGCTCGACCGCGGCCGGGACGAGGCTCACCGCTACCTCATTTCGCGGGGTCTTCTCGGGCATGACTGGTCGCATCCCGAGGCGTTCTATCGCCCGCACGGGGCTCGCAGAGGCGCCAGGTCAAGGTTAAACGGTGGCCAACGCCGGCGGTGGCCGAGGTCTCGTCCGCCGTGACGAACCCAGCTTGCCATGTGCCGGCGCGTTCGGTGATCCGGTCGAGGCGGCGGGCACCAGGAATGGCGAACGTCGCCGGCGCGCACTAGGCCGTCTGCATGCCGAAGCGGGCCATCAGCGCCCGCTCCTCGTCCGGCGAGGGGGGCTGGTCACGGTTCCACAGGTCGTGCAGCGCGGCGAAGTAGGCGTCCATGGCCGGGGCGTGAATGACCAGCAGCCGCGCCTGGCGATCCCCCGCGTTCCCGAACGTGTGCCGGGTGCCGCGCGGGACCAGCACGAATCCCTCCGGCCCCAGGGCCAGATCCTCGTCGCCGACCGTGACCGCCACCAGGCCGTCCAGCACGAAGTAGGCCTCCGAGCAGTTGGTGTGGCGGTGCGGCGGCGGGCGGCGGCCGCCCGGCGGGAGCGTGCGCTCCATCAGGGAGAAGTCGCCGCCGTCCTGCTCCGCCACGGCCTTGAAGAACATCACGCTGCCGCGGGCGCTGAAGCGTTTCTCGCCCTCGCCGCGCCCCAGGACCCGGGTCCTCACCGGCCCAACGGTACTCGCGGCGCGGGCGCCTGGCGGGCCCTCCCGGTCAGCAGGGCGGCGCTCAGCACGCCCGCCGCGGCGAAGAACGCGACCACCAGGATCACCCCGTGGCGGTAGGCCGCCACGGGGTCGCCCGCGACGGTCCCGGACAGGATCGCCACCAGGCCCGCTACCCCGAGCACGGTGCCCACCTGCCGGGCCATGTTCAGGATGCCGCTGCCGGTTCCGAAGTGCGCGGGCGGCAGCGACGCGGTGCCCGCGCCGATCAGCGAGGGGATGGCCAGCCCGACCCCGGCGCCGCCGAGCAGCTGGACCGGCAGCAGGTGGGTCAGGTACGCGGGCTGGGCCTGCATGAGCACCAGCCAGAGCAGCTGGGCCCCGGCGTTTATCGCGCAGCCGATCACCGCCACCCGGCCGGGACCACCGAGGCGGGCGGCCAGGCGCGGAGCGACCAGCCGGGCGAACGGCAGCACCGCGAGCGGGCCGGGGCCGATGGCCAGCCCGGCCACCACCGCCGAGTAGTGCCACACCCCGGTCAGGAACTCGACCGAGTTGAGCACGAACGCCCCGAACGCCGCGTAGTAGAGGATCGAGGCCGCGAACGTGCCGCTGAAGGTGCGCGACCGGAGCAGCCCGAGCTCGATGACCGGCGCGTGGTGCCGGTGCGAGCGGACCGTCATGGCCGCGCCGCAGGCCAGCGAGGCCACCAGCAGGCCGACGAAGCTGGCCGACCCCCAGCCCCACCCGGGCGCCTTGACCAGGGCCAGGGCGACCAGGCCGACCGAGGCGGCCAGCAGCCCGGCGCCGATCACGTCCGGACGCCCCCGGAGCTGGTCGTCCTTGCTCTCCGGCACCACCCGGCCGGCCAGCAGGATCGCGGCCACCCCGACCGGCAGGTTGATCCAGAAGACCCATCGCCAGCTGAGCTCGACCAGGCTCCCGCCGATCACCGGGCCCAGCGCGGCCCCGAGGGCAGCGATGGCCGACCAGGTGCCGATGGCCCGGGCCCTGGCCGGCGCCGGCACCGCGGCGAGCAGCAGCGACAGCGAGGCCGGGACCATCAGGCCGGCCCCCGAGGCCTGGATTACCCGGGCCCCGATCAGCTCGGGCACCCCGGGCGCCAGGCCGCAGAGCAGCGAGCCGAGGCTGAAGATGGCCAGGCCGGCCACGAAGAGCCGGAGCCGCCCGACCCGGTCGGCCCACCGCCCCGCGGGCACGAGCACGGCGGCGAACACGATCGTGTAGCCGTTGAGCACCCAGGACAGCGAGCCCAGGCTGGTGCCCGCGTACTCCCGGCCGATGTACGGGAAGGCCAGGTTCACGATGAACAGGTCCAGGCTGGACATGAACACGGCCAGCGACAGGACGCCCACGACCGCGCTCACGCTGCGGGTGCTCACTCCTGCGTCGGCGGGGTCGGCGGTGATCGACGGGCTGATGCTCACGGGGCGTCTCCGTGCGTCTCGGCGGTGCGTCTAGACGGTGCGTCTAGACAGTGCGTCTCGGCGGTGCGTCTGGAATCTGGACGCACTCTATCAGTAGTGCATCCAGTTTTCCAACTCACCGGGTACACTGCTGGTATGGCTGCCGAATCTGGTCCGAGGGTGTGCTCGATCGCGCGCACGCTCGAGATCGTCGGGGAGAAGTGGGCGCTGCTCGCCGTGCGCGAGGTGTTCCTGGGCAACCGCCGGTTCGATGAGATGGTCCGCATGACCGGAGCGCCGCGCGATACGCTCGCCGCCCGGCTCCGCACCCTGGTCGAGGCCGGCGTCCTGGAGCGCCGGCAATACTCCGACCGCCCGGCCCGCTACGAGTACCGCCTGACCGAGGCGGGCCGCGACCTGTATCCGGTCATCGCGGCGCTGATGCGCTGGGGCGACGTGCACCTGGCCGGGCAGGAGGGACCGCCGGTGCTCCTGGAGCACAGCTGCGGGCACCGGCTCGTGACCAAGCTGGTGTGCGAGGCGTGCGGCGAGCCGGTCGAGGGCCGCGATACCAGGATGCTGGCCGCCCGCGCCTGACCGTCCCCGCGGGGGGTGCCCGCAGTCGTGGATACCCGGCGGCGTCGCGGGCTGGCGGTGTACGGTATCGGGTGGATGTGATGCCCTCTATGCGGGTGCTCAGCGGCTTCCTGAAAGACGGCGGTGCGGTCGCCGGGCCCGTGCGCCGGGCCGTCAAGCTCATCGGATGTGCCGTGGTCGCGGCCGCTGCCGCCGTGACGTTGGGCCTGAGCGTCGTTCACGACCTGCGGGCCACCGCGAGCATCGAGAGACCCTCGTGGGTCCATCCGGCCACCGCTGCCTACAGGCAGGAAAAGTGCATCTACCATGCCATCCGGTCGCGGCTGCCGCAGGGCGCTACCGTGTTCATCGGAGTGCCTCCCGTGTCGTCGAGGAACGCGCCGCGACAGCCCGCGCTGTCGGTCCTCTGGGCCGAGACGCGGCTGGCCGAGCTGTCGACCCTGTGGGCCGTCCCGCAGCCGACTCCGGCCACGGCGCGATGGATGGTCTCCCTGGTCCCGGAGCCCGGGCACTGCTCCGGGCTGGCGCTGGAGGTGCGGCGCCGATGAGGGCGTTGATCGTGCTGATCCTGGGCCTGGGCGTCCCGGGCATCGGGCCGGCGCTGGCGGTGGCGCGCCGTTCCCCGGTGCTGTTCTTCCTGGCCCCGCTCATCGGGGCTGCCATGGCGGCGGTGGCGGCCGGGCTCGAGCTCGCCGCGGGCGGCACGCTGGCCGCGTGTTATCTGGTGGTGGCGGTGGCCGTCAACGTCGCGGTGATCGCGTGGTGGCTGGCGGCCGGACGCCGCCGGCCTCCGGCAGGCCCGCGCTGGGGCTGGTGGCCGATCCTGACCCTGGTCATCGTGATCGGCGCCCTGGCCATCCCCCTGTCCGCCCTGCGCGCCCCGGCGATCGGGCCGGACGGCAACACGATCTGGCTCACCAAGGCGCTGATGGTGTCCGGCGGGCACCGCGAGCTGCTCGCGGGCCTGCAGAACACGGTCTACCGGTTCTCCAACCCCGATTACCCGCTGCTGGTGCCCGCGGCCGGCGCCCTGGCGTTCGCGGTCTTCGGGCGCGGCGACCTGCATCTCGCCACCGACATGACCGCCTTGCTGAACGCCTGTGCCCTCGGGGTGGTTGGCACGGGCGTCGCGGCCGCGGCGATCGGCGGCCGTCTGCCGACCCGCCTGGTCGCTTCCGCCGCCGCCGGGGCCATCTGCATCGTCGGTTTCGCCGTCGCGGGCAGCTACGGGCTCGAGGGCTATGCCGACCTGCTGTGGTCGGCGGCCGCCGTGGCCGCGATCGTCTGGGGGCTGGTCCTCCCCCGGAGCGGTCAGTCGCTGCTCGTCGCCTGGATCTGCGCCGCCGTGGCCAGCCTGACCAAGAACGAGGGGCTCACCACCGCCCTCATCGTGCTGGTCCTGATCGCCCTGCGGTACCGCCCGCTGACGCGGCCGGGGCTCAGGCTGCCTCGCGCGCACCCGGGACGTGGAAGCCGCCCCCACGCCGAGGTGCGGCAGGCGGCGCGGAGGTGGGCCGAGCGTGGCGTGTTCGTGGCCGTGCCCGCCCTGCCCGGGCTGGCCTGGGCCGCGCTGGTCCGTCTCATCGGCCTTCGGGACAACTTCTTCTCCGGCTCATCGACGGAGTCGCTGGCCGTTCGCGCCGATGCCACCATCGCCGGGATGGCCGCGCACCTCGCGGTCGTGCCCGTCGCCGTCGGCGTGCTCCTCGCCGGCTGCTTGCTGTTGCGCGGGGTCCGCGAGCGCCGCCACCTCGGGAATCCTGCGTGGCTGTGGACGGCGTGCCTTGTCTCGCTCGCGGTCATCTTCGCCACGTACGTGTTCGGCGCGTTGGAGATTCACGGATGGCTGCGGGACAGCGTGGACCGGACGACCATCTTCGCCGAGGTGCTGCTGCACGCCGATCTCGCGATCTGGCTGGTGATCGCGCTGGACGGGGCCACCGCCCGCGAGGGCAGCGAGCAGCCGGGCGCCAGAGCGCCGGGGTGGGGCGCGGGCGGGGTCAGGGCAGGCGCGCCATCATCTGTTTCTTTCCGATAGCCAGGCCTGCTTGTTAAGTCGCAGCGGGTAGTCAGCCTCTGCGACGCGGACCAGGAGGCCGGCTCGGACCCGGCAGGCGGCCGCGGTCGCGGAGGGAACGTGATGAAACCGGCGCGCGTCAGCCTGGCGGCCGCC
>JASHUI010000445.1:0-10283 GCA_030040095.1 Streptosporangiaceae bacterium
CGGGCGGCCAGGGCTCCGCGAACGCGGCCGCGCGAGCCGAAACGCGCAGCGGCCAGAACGGCGCGCCGGCCACCCCGGCACCGCCGCCGCGGCTCAAGGAGCGCTACGCCAGCGAGGTCGCTCCGGCGCTGCGCGAGGAGTTCGGCTACGCCAACGTCATGCAGATCCCCAGCCTGTCCAAGATCGTGGTGAACATGGGAGTCGGCGAGGCGGCCAGGGACGCCAAGCTGATCGACGGCGCGGTCAAGGACCTGACCATCATCACCGGGCAGAAGCCGGCGGTGGCCCGGGCCAGGAAGTCGGTGGCCCAGTTCAAGCTGCGGGAGGGCATGCCGATCGGGGCGCACGTGACGCTGCGCGGGAACCGGATGTGGGAGTTCTGCGACCGGCTGCTGACCCTGGCGCTGCCCCGGATCCGTGACTTCCGCGGCCTGTCCGACCGGCAGTTCGACGGCCGGGGAAACTACACCTTCGGCCTCACCGAGCAGCTCATGTTCCACGAGATAAACCCGGACCAGGTGGACCGCCAGCGTGGCATGGACGTGACCCTGGTCACCACCGCGACCAACGATGACGAGGGCCGCTCGCTGCTGCGACGGCTCGGATTTCCGTTCAGGGAGAGCTGACAAGTGGCGAAGAAGAGCCTGATCGCCAAGGCGAAGCGCACCCCGAAGTTCGCCGTGCGCGGGTACACCCGGTGCTCGCGCTGCGGGCGGCCGCGCGCCGTGTACCGCAGGTTCGGCCTCTGCCGCATCTGCTTCCGCACGATGGCGCACCGCGGGGAGCTTCCCGGCATCACCAAGTCCAGCTGGTAGCGAGCTACCAGACTGTCGAACCGAACCAGACCTGGGCGCGACCAGCGCCCACTGACCACGCCGCAGGTCCTCAGGGAAACCGCGGCGAGGAGGGCCACCAGGCCATGACCATGACCGACCCGGTCGCAGACATGCTGACCCGTCTGCGCAACGCCAACTCGGCCTATCACGACTCCGTGACCATGCCGTCTTCCAAGATCAAGGTCCGCATCGCCGAGATCCTCCAGCAGGAGGGGTACATCGCGGGCTGGCAGGTGCAGGACGCGGAGGTCGGCAAGAACCTGATGATCACGCTCAAGTTCGGGCCTACCCGGGAGCGCTCGATCGCCGGCCTCAAGCGGGTGTCCAAGCCCGGCCTGCGGGTGTACGCGCGGAAGGACAACCTGCCCCGGGTGCTCGGCGGCCTGGGCGTCGCGATCATCTCGACGTCGGCCGGCCTGATGACCGACAAGCAGGCGAACAAGAGGGGCGTGGGCGGGGAAGTCCTCGCCTACGTCTGGTAGGGAAACCGCGATGTCACGAATCGGACGGACGCCGGTCGCCATCCCGGCCGGTGTCGACGTCACCATCAACGGCCGCGAGGTCACCGTGCGGGGGCCGCGCGGCATCCTGAGCATGGAGGTGGCCTCGCCCATCGAGGTGTCGCAGGCCGACGGCACGATCAAGGTAACCAGGCCGAGCGACGAGGGCGAGATCAGGGCGCTGCACGGCCTGTCCCGCTCGCTGATCGCCAACATGGTCACCGGGGTCACCGAAGGCTTCCGCAAGACGCTGGAGATCGTCGGGGTGGGCTACCGGGTCCAGGCCAAGGGCAAGGACCTGGAGTTCTCACTCGGCTTCAGCCACCCGGTGCCGGTCATCGCGCCGGAGGGCATCACGCTGCGGGTCGAGACCCCCACCAGGTTCGTGGTGGAGGGCATCGACAAGCAGCAGGTCGGCGAGGTCGCGGCCAACATACGCAAGCTGCGCAAGCCCGACCCGTACAAGGGCAAGGGCGTGCGGTACCAGGGCGAGCAGATCCGCCGCAAGGTCGGGAAGGCTGGGAAGTAAGGGATGTCTGGCACCAGGACCCTAGGGCACGGCCGCGTCACCGGCCGCACCGATCCGCGCACCGCGGCCCGCGCCCGGCGCCATCTGCGGGTGAGGAAGAAGGTCACCGGCAGCGCGGCGCGCCCGCGGCTGGTGGTCACCCGCTCGGCCCGGCATATATTCGCGCAGCTGGTAGACGACACCGTGGGCAGCACGCTGGTCTCGGCGTCGACCCTGGAGGCGTCCGTCCGCGGCTCGGAAGGCGACAAGACGGCCAAGGCCAAGCAGGTGGGCGCGCTGCTGGCCGAGCGCGCGACCGCGGCCGGGATCACCGCCGTGGTCTTCGACCGGGGCGGCCACTCCTACCACGGCCGCGTGGCCGCGCTCGCGGACGGCGCCCGTGAGGGCGGGCTGACACTGTGAGCGACGCACGCGCGGCGGGCGGAGAAGCGAACCCGGTGAACACTGTGAGCGCCACTAAGGACAGCAAGAAGGGGAACATCTAATGCCACCAGCATCGCGACGCGGCGCAGGAGGCGGCGGCGAGCGGCGCGACCGTCGCGACGACCGCCGCAGCGGCGCGGCCGACCGGGGCACCGCGTACCTGGAGAAGATCGTGGCCATCAACCGGGTGGCCAAGGTCGTCCAGGGCGGCCGGCGCTTCAGCTTTACCGCGCTGGTCGTCGTGGGCGACGGTAACGGGCTCGTCGGGGTCGGATACGGCAAGGCCAAGGAGGTGCCCGCGGCCATCGCCAAGGGCGTCGAGGCGGCGAAGAAGGGCTTCTTCCGGGTGCCCAGGATCGCCGGGACGATCCCGCACACCGTGCAGGGCGAGGACGCCGCCGGCGTGGTCCTGCTCAAGCCGGCCAGCCCGGGGACCGGCGTGATCGCCGGCGGCCCCGTTCGTGCCGTGCTGGAGTGCGCGGGCGTGCACGACGTGCTGTCCCGGTCGCTGGGCTCGTCGAACCCGATCAACGTGATCCACGCCACCGTGGCCGCCTTGAAGAGCCTGAACCGGCCCGAGGAGATCGCGGCCCGGCGCGGCCTGCCGATCGAGCACGTCGCCCCGGCGGCGATGCTGCGCGCCCGGGCCGCCGCGCAGGCCGCGCCCGCCCCCGCGGCCGAGGAACAGCCGAGCGGGAGCGTCCGATGACAGAGCTGCGCGTCACCCAGATCAAGTCGCGGATCGGCGGCACCCAGGTGCAGCGGGACACGCTGCGCTCGCTGGGCCTGCGCCGGATCGGCGACGTGGTCGTGAAGGCGGACCGTCCCGAGATTCGCGGGATGGTCCGCGCGGTACGCCACCTGGTCACCGTCGAGGAGGTCGACTGACATGGCCATGAAGAGGGATGCGGAGGCGGGCGGGGACAGCGGCGCCGCGGGCCGGGGACTGAAGATCCACCACCTGCGCCCGGCGCCCGGGGCCCACACCCCGCGCACCCGACTTGGCCGCGGCGAGGCATCCAAGGGCAAGACGGCCGGGCGCGGCACCAAGGGCAGCAAGGCCCGCGGGCAGGTGGCGGCCGGCTTCGAGGGCGGCCAGATGCCCCTGCACCGCAGGCTGCCCAAGCTGAAGGGGTTCTCGAACCTGCCGTTCAAGACCACCTACCAGGTGGTCAACCTGGACCGGCTGGCCGCCCTGTATCCGGACGGCGGGGACGTGACCCCGGAGGATCTGGCCGCCAAGGGCGCGGTCCGGCCCGGCGAACTGGTCAAGGTGCTCGGCTCCGGCGACGCGGCCCCGAAGGGGCTGCGGGTGACCGCGCACGCGTTCTCCGCCGCCGCCCGGGAGAAGATCACCGCGGCCGGCGGGACCGTTACCAAGCTGTGAGGTTGACCGGCCGCGGGGCCTGCCGCGGGCCGGGGCCCGGGGCCGCAACGGCGGGCCCGCCCCGGCTCCGCGCGTGGCTGTCGGGGCCACCGGAGCAAGCTAGACTGCGGGCCGGGAGTTGCTGCCTGCAACCAGTGGCTACTCTCCCGTGACAAGGAGCGGTGGAGGACGATGACCAGGCGAGGTGAGGACGGGGCATGCTGACCGCCTTTATACGGGCATTCCGCACGCCCGACTTGCGAAAAAAGCTCCTGTTCACGCTCTTCATCATCGCCATGTTCCGCCTTGGCGCCTCGCTGCCGACCCCGGGCATCTCGGAGAAGGCCGTCACCACCTGCCTCAACCTGGCCAAGACCAGCAACGGCAGCCTGTTCCAGCTGGTCAACCTGTTCAGCGGCGGCGCGCTGTACCGGCTGTCGGTGTTCGCGCTCGGGATCATGCCCTACATCACGGCCAGCATCATCCTGCAGCTGCTCGCGGTGGTGATCCCGAGACTGGAGACCCTCCGGCAGGAGGGCCAGGCCGGCCAGGCCAAGATCACCCAATACACCCGGTACCTCACCGTCGGCCTGGCCGTGCTGCAGTCGACCGCGATCGTGGCGCTGGCCAGGTCCGGCGAACTGTACGGGCTCACCGGCATCACGCAGTGCTCCAACCTGATCCCGAACCAGTCGGTGTTCAACATCGCCACCATGGTCATCACGATGACGGCGGGCACGGCGGTGATCATGTGGCTGGGCGAGCTGATCACCGACCGCGGCGTCGGCAACGGGATGTCGCTGCTGATCTTCACCACGGTGATCTCGCAGTTCCCGGGCGAGTTCGAGAACATCTACGTCACCAAGCACGCGTTCGTGTTCAGCGTGGTGCTGCTGGTCGGCGTCGGCATCGTCGCGTTCATCGTGTTCATGGAGCAGGCCCAGCGGCGGATCCCGGTCCAGTACGCCAAACGCATGGTCGGGCGCCGGATGTACGGGGGCACCTCCACCTATATCCCGCTCAAGGTGAATCAGGCCGGCGTCATCCCGGTCATCTTCGGATCGTCCCTGCTCTACATCCCGGATCTGGCCGCTCAGCTGTTCGGCGGGATCAACGGCGCGCACCCGAAATCCTGGGCGCTCTGGATCCAGACGCACCTGAGCTACGGGGACAATCCCATCTACATCATCGCGACCTTCCTGCTCATCGTCTTCTTCACGTTCTTCTACGTGTCCATCACGTTCCCGCCGGCCGAGGTCGCGGACAACATGAAGAAGGTGGGCGGCTTCATACCCGGCATCCGCCCAGGCCGGCCGACGGCCGAGTACCTGAGCTACGTGGTGAGCAGGCTGACCACTCCCGGCTCCGTCTACCTGGGCCTCGTCGCGCTGATCCCCATCGTCGCGATCGGCTTGGTCGGGGCCTCCCAGCAGTTCCCGCTCGGCGGCACCAGCATCCTGATCGCGGTGGGGGTCGGCCTGGATACGGTGAAGCAGATCGAGAGCCAGCTGCAACAGCGTAACTATGAGGGTTTCCTGCGGTAGTGCACGTCGTCCTCGTCGGGCCCCCCGGTGCGGGCAAGGGGACGCAGGCCCAGTTCATAGCCTCCCACCTGGCGATCCCGACGATCTCGACAGGTGAGATCTTCAGGTCCAATGTCAGCCGGGGGACCGAGCTGGGCCGGGTGGCCAAGGCCTACATGGACCGCGGCGACCTGGTGCCCGACGAGGTCACGATCGCGATGGTGGCCAGCAGGCTGCAGGAGGACGACGCGCAGGCAGGCTTCCTGCTGGACGGGTTCCCGCGCAACGTCCCGCAGGCCGAGACGCTGAAGAAGATGCTCACCGAGTGGGACACCCGGCTGGATCTCGTGCTCGAACTGGTCGTGGACGACGACGAGGTGGTCAGGCGCCTGTCCGGCAGGCGGACGTGCCACCGGTGCGGCCGGGTCTGGCACGTGCTCTTCGACCCGCCGTCCCGCAGCGAGCGATGCGATGACTGCGGCGGCGAGCTGTTCCAGCGCGACGACGACCGCGAAGAGACGATCAGGCACCGGCTGGACGTGTACCAGCAGCAGACCCAGCCGCTGATCGCGTTCTATGCCGACGAGGGCATCCTGCTGGGGGTCGACGCCACCGGGCCGGTCGAGGAGATCACCGACCGCGCGCTGAGCGCGCTGCGGCGGTTCATCCACTGACCGCGCCGGCCCGGCCGACCGCGCCCGCCCCGGCGGGGATCGTCACGGCCGTCGGCTGGCGCGCAAACCGATCTGCGACGGTAACGTGGGAAGGGGAATCCGGAGGCATCATGCGGACGAAGCGGGAACCGCCGATTCAGGTCAAAACGCCGGCCCAGCTTGCCGCGATGCGGGAGGCGGGCCTGGTGGTGTCGCGCACTCTGGACGTGCTGACCGCAGCGGTCGAGCCCGGCATCAGCACCGCCGAGCTCGACGCGATCGCCGAAGCCGCGATGCGGGAAGCGGGCGCGGTTCCCTCGTTCAAGGGCTACCACGGCTACCCGGCGACGATCTGCACCTCGGTCAATGACCAGATCGTGCACGGCATTCCCAGCCCCGCCACCCGGCTCGCGGCCGGGGACCTGGTCTCGATCGACTGCGGAGCGATCGTCGACGGCTGGCACGGCGACGCGGCCCGCACGATCGCGGTCGGGCCGGTGAGCGAGGAGCACGCCCGCCTGCTGGAGGCGTGCGAGCGGGCGCTCTGGCACGGCCTGGCCATGGCCCGGCCCGGCAACCGGCTGACCGACATCTCGCACGCCATAGAGGTGACGGCGCGCGCCAGCGGGAACTACGGAATCGTGCGGGAGTACGTCGGGCACGGGATCGGCACCGAGATGCACATGGACCCGCCGGTCCCGAACTACGGGCGGGCCGGCCGCGGGCCGGTCCTGGTCGAGGGCATGGCCCTGGCCATCGAGCCCATGCTGGTGCTCGGCCGGCCGCCGACGGTCCTGCTCGATGACGGCTGGACAGTGGTCAGCGAGGATGGCAGCTGGTCGGCGCACTTCGAGCACACGGTGGCCATCACCGCGGCCGGGCCCTGGGTGCTGACGGCCGAGGACGGCGGAGACGGCGGCTTCGAGCGGCTGCGCGCCGAGGCCGTCCCGGCGGGCCACCAGGTCCAGGTATCCGCCGGGGCGGGCTCGGCGAGCTGAGGAGGACCTGATGGCGGGCGATCCCAGGATCCGGGCTTCCGACGACGACCGGGAGCGCACGGTCTCGCTGCTGCGCGAGCATCACGCGGCCGGCCGTCTGACCCTCGAGGAGTTCAGCGAGCGGCTGGACAAGGCCTACGCGGCCAAGACCCTCGGTGACCTCGACGAGCTGATGTCGGACCTGCCCGCCATCGACCTGTACCGGCTGCCTGACGCGTCGCTTCCGCCGCACTACCGCAGGCAGATTCCCGGCTCCGGCTCGCTGCAGGCGGCCGCGGCGGGCCGCATGGCCCGGAGGCCCAGCCGGTTCTCCCCGGCCTGGCAGGCCGCCTGGGGCGGCTGGCTCAGCGTCACCCTGCTCTGCTTCGTGATCTGGGCGCTCAGCGGCGCCGGGTACATCTGGCCGCTGTGGGTGGCCGGGCCGTGGGGCGCCATCATGCTCGGCCGCTGGGTCGCGGGACACCACCCGTCGGGCCCGGGCCGGCCGAACCAGCTGCGCGGCGGGCCGGACCAGATCACCGGCGGCGACAGCGACCGCTGAGCCCGCCGGGAATATCGCGGCCCCCCGCCTGGTTACACCGCCCGAGCAGGGTGTAGCGGCCCCGGTTCGCATTGGCGGCGGGTGTCGCGTAGACTCTGCTGCGGCCCGTGAGCTGTGTTCGCGCTGCGACGTGAGTCGGCGGCGAGAATGCGGCCATCCGTCGGAGCCGCCCGGATCCGGAAAGTGTGCGCGGGCACGAGCCGGGGCGGGGCCAGCCTCACGATATGCGCGTGATCCTGCCTGCCACGGCCGGCAGCGGACACGCTCCCCGGACCTGCAAGTACGGAACGAGCACGAAACCAACCGGCACGGCAACGGGCCGGTCAGCGAACAGCGAAGCGCGGAGGATATGCCCAAGAAAGACGGCGCCATTGAGATCGAGGGCACGGTGGTGGAGTCGCTGCCGAATGCCTTTTTCAGGGTGGAGCTGGACAACGGGCACAAGGTCCTGGCTCACATCAGCGGAAAGATGCGGATGCACTACATCCGGATCCTTCCCGATGACCGGGTCGTCGTGGAGCTGAGCCCCTACGACCTCAGTCGTGGGCGGATCGTCTACCGGTACAAATAACGAGATGCAGGGACGGCCGGACGCTTCGGCGTCCCGGTATCCGTGAGGAGAACACGATGAAGGTCAAGCCGAGCGTGAAGAAGATCTGCAGCAAGTGCCGGATCATCCGTCGGCATGGCCGGGTCATGGTCATCTGCTCAGACCCTCGGCACAAGCAGCGCCAGGGCTGAGCCACCAGGACCCACCAGCGAGCCAGCTATCCAGGTTTTAGCCAGACAGCCAGACAGAACCACGCACACGCGACAGGAACCGCCGAAACAACAACAGAGCAGGACACGCACCGCACCCCTCAGCCGGCCGCGGGCCGGTTGAGGGGTACCCCCGGTGGAGGCCGGGGCCCGTCCGGGCACAGCGCCTGGGCAGTGGCGGGAAGCGGCGCGTAGGACCTCCGCGACCAGAAGGAGCACTGCCCACGATGGCACGCCTCGTCGGCGTCGACCTCCCCCGCGACAAGCGGCTGGAGGTCGCCCTAACGTACGTCTACGGAATCGGCCGCACCCGGGCCCTGGAGACGCTGAAGGCCACCAACGTCAGCGGGGACACCCGCGTGCACGACCTCAGCGACGACGACCTGGTCCGCCTCAGGGACTGGATCGAGGCCAGTTACAAGGTCGAAGGTGACCTGCGCCGCGAGGTGCAGGCCGACATCCGGCGCAAGGTCGAGATCGGGTGCTACCAGGGCATCCGGCACCGTCGCGGGCTTCCCGTGCACGGCCAGCGCACCCAGACCAATGCCCGGACAAGGAAGGGCAAGAAGAAGACCGTCGCCGGCAAGAAGAAGGCCGGGAAGAAGTAGTCCGCCGCGCCGCGGCCCCGCCCGGCGTCAGCAGCGGTCCGACCACCTCCGGAACTGAGGAAGAGGATGCCTCCCAAGAGCCGAACCGGCGTCAAGAAGGTACGCCGGAAAGAGCGCAAGAACATCGCTCACGGGCACGCCCACATCAAGAGCACGTTCAACAACACCATCGTCTCGATCACCGACCCCGGCGGCAGCGTCATCTCCTGGGCCTCGTCCGGCCAGGTCGGGTTCAAGGGCTCGCGCAAGTCCACCCCGTATGCCGCGCAGATGGCGGCCGAGGCCGCCGCGCGCCGCGCCATGGAGCACGGGATGCGCAAGGTCGACGTGTTCGTGAAGGGCCCGGGCTCGGGCCGGGAGACCGCGATCAGGTCCCTGCAGGCCACCGGGCTCGAGGTGGGCTCGATCCAGGACGTCACCCCAGTTCCGCACAACGGCTGCCGCCCGCCCAAGCGGCGCCGGGTCTAAGGAGTAACCCCAGACATGGCTCGATACACCGGTGCGGACTGCAAGCTCTGCCGCCGAGAGAAGACCAAGCTGTTCCTCAAGGGTGCCAAGTGCGACTCGCCGAAGTGCCCGATCGAGATCCGCCCCTACCCGCCGGGCGAGCACGGCCGCAACCGGCCCAAGGAAAACGACTACCTGCTGCAGCTCAGGGAGACGCAGAAGGCCAAGCGCATCTACGGCGTGCTGGAGAGGCAGTTCGCCAACTACTACGAGCAGGCCACCCGAACCCGCGGCCGGACCGGCGAGGCCCTGCTGCAGCTGCTGGAGAGCCGCCTGGACAACGTGATCTACCGGGCCGGCTTCGCCAAGAGCCGGGACATGGCCCGCCAGCTGGTCGGCCACGGCCACGTCCTGGTCAACGGGCGCAAGGTGGACATCCCGTCCTACCGGGTCAGCGAGGCCGACATCGTCGAGATCACGGCCAAGTCCCAGGACCTGACGCCGTTCGTGGTGGCGAAGGCCGAGGCGGGCGAGCGCCCGGTCCCGGCCTGGCTCGAGGTCATCCCCGACAAGATGCGCATTCTCGTCCATACGCTCCCGGTCCGGGCTCAGATCGACACCCTGGTTCAGGAGCAGCTCATCGTTGAGTACTACTCGAAGTAAGCACCAGCCAGCGCCCGCCGCACGGGTGGCGGGCGTCGCGATCGTCAAATAGCGGGCATCGCGGAAAGGAACACAATGCTTATCGCCCAGCGTCCCAGCCTCACCGAAGACCAGGTCAGCGACTACCGGTCCCGGTTCGTGATCGAGCCGCTCGAGCCCGGCTTCGGCTACACGATCGGGAACTCGGTCCGGCGCACCCTGCTCTCCTCGATCCCCGGTGCCGCCGTCACCAGCATCAGGATCGAGGGAGTCCTGCACGAGTTCTCCACCGTCCCCGGGGTCACCGAGGATGTCACCGACATCATCCTGAACCTCAAGGAGCTCGTCGTCTCCTCCGAGCACGACGAGCCGGTCCCGATGTACCTGCGCAAGCAGGGCCCCGGCCCGGTGACCGCGGCCGACATCGCGCCGCCGGCCGGCGTGGAGGTGCACAACCC
>JASHUI010000446.1:0-9741 GCA_030040095.1 Streptosporangiaceae bacterium
CAGCGCGGCGATCCGCGCGCACCTGCGCCGCCGCGGCATCAAGGCCACCATCCCGCAGCCCTCCGACCAGGTCCGCGGCCGGCTGCGCCGCGGCAGCGCCGACGGCCGCCCGCCCGCCTTCGACCCCGCCGCCTATAAGCAGCGCAACACCGTCGAGCGGGCCTTCGGCAAGCTCCGCCAGCACCGCGCCGTCGCCACCCGGTTCGACAAACGCGACTTCGTCTGGCGCGAGACCATCGACGTGGCCTCGATCAGGATCTGGCTCCGCACCATGCCCCATGATCTAAAAGACACGCTCTAGCCGATCCGGGCCGGACGCCCGACCCGGCCCAGAACCCGCTCCAGCGCGAGCTCCACCTCCTCGGCCAGGCCGGGGGTGCCCGCCAAGCCCGCCGCGTGCTGACCCGCCCCTGCCCCGGCAGCGCCGGGCCGCTCCTCCGCGGCGGCGCCGGCCACATCGGGAACTCCTGCCACGACCGCCGCGCCGGTCTCGCTGACGTAACCGCAGTCTCGGCACTCAACCTCGCCCAGCCTGCGAACCAGGTGCGCGCTGGCACACACGGGGCACTTGTCCAGCTCGGACGTCCAGTCGACGGACGCCTGGCACGCGGGGCAGATGAGCACCTGGCGGTCGGCCCGGACCCCTCGTTTCCAGGGGTTCTCCCCCCGGTCCGGGTCGACCTGCCGTGTACCACACCGATAGCAGGGCATTGCGCGTTATTCCGATTCTGCCGTTCCCTCAGAACGCGCCCGGCCAGCTAGTCCAGCTCCGCCAGCGCCTTCTGATACTCGGCGATATCACGGGCCTGCGGTATGGGGTTCACGACCTTCCACCGCACGACGCCATTCTTATCGATGACGAAGGTGCCGCGCGTGGCGATCCCCATGTTGTCATCGAACACGCCGTACGCCTTCGCCACCGCGCCGTGCGGCCAGAAGTCGGACAGCAGCCCGAAGCCGAAGTGCTCGGCGTCCGCCCACGCGCGGTGGGTGAAGGTGGAGTCCACCGACACGGTGAGCAGCTCCACGTCGTCGCGGTTCACCTCCGGGAACTCGTCGCGCATCGCGCACAGCTCCCCGGTGCAGACGCCGCTGAACGCCAGCGGGTAGAACACCAGGACCACGTTCTTCTGGCCGCGGAAGCCTGACAGCTTCACGGGCGTGCCGTGCTGGTCCTTCAACTCGAAATCCGGGGCCTGCTCGCCGACCTCGACCGCCATCGCTGGTCCTTTCGCTCGGGGTGCTGGGCGGGCCGCAGACAGGCCCGCACGCAAGAGATGTGCTCAGTCTGCCACCAGGATCCGTCACTCGCGGCATGCACCCGTGCGCCCGTGCCCGCCGGCGGACCCGACCGCGGCGCCACCCAGCCCCGTGGGCTCAGCGGCGCGCCTTCCGCGCGACCAGACGGGTGCCCGACCAGTCCCGCCCGGCGCTCACGGTCGACGTCTGCGACAGCCCGGCGGTCGGCGAGGCCTCGCCGATCTCGCTGGGCTCCACGTGGCCCTCCCGGCCCGCCTTGGGCGTGAACAGCCAGATGTAGCCGCCGTCGGTGAGCGGTGTCAGCGCGTCCATCAGGGCATCGACGAGATCACCGTCCCCGTCCCGCCACCAGAGCAGGACCACGTCGACGACATCATCGAAGTCCTCGTCGACTAGCTCTACATCCTGCACCGCGGCGATCGAGTCACGGATCTGCTCGTCGCAGTCGTCGTCGTATCCGATCTCCTGCACCACCTGGCCCGGCTTGATGCCAAGCCGCCCGGCCAGGTCGCGCTGGTCTTGCGCCTGGCCCGCGGTCGCGCTCACTGACGTCCTCCCGAGTCCTTTCCCGCTGCCCGGCGCCGCGCGGCCGGGGCCACGCCGCGCCCGCAGGCGGTCGAAGTCAGGTACGGCGCGGGTCGCACCGTCACCTCTTGATCGGACAGTTCACACTGGGTGGGGCCGACGCGCAAGTCACAATTCGTACACAGAGCCAAAACACCGGTCATGACTTGATCTTCCCCCGCGCCCCGCCCGATTACCCGAGCAGCGACAACCGGACCTGCCTGTCCGGATTATCGACATTAAGATCCACAATTGCTACCGATTGCCACGTACCAAGCGCGAGCCGGCCGGCCATCACGGGCACGATCGTGAACGGCGCCACGAAGGCGGGCAGCACATGCGAGCGCCCGTGCCCGCGTGACCCGTGCGCGTGCTGCCACCGGTCGTCGGCCGGCAGCAGGTCAGCCAGCACGGCCAGCAGATCGCGGTCGCTGCCCGCGCCCAGCTCCATCAGCACGACCCCCGCGGTCGCGTGCGGCACGAACACGTGCAGCAGGCCGTCGCCACCGCCGGATGCCTGGAGCGCGAATTCGGCGCACTGCGGCGTGATGTCGTGCACGATATCCCGGCCGCCGGTGTGCACCCGGAAGACTTCCGTCTTCATTTTGAACGCGCCGTCGCGCACCGCACAGGTGCGCCCGACCGGGGGCTAGGCCTTCGCCGTTTTGCCCTTGGCGGCCCTGGTCTTCCGCTGCGGGTGCTCGACGACCGCGTCGGGCCCGGGGAAGACCAGGCAGGTATGGCCGTCGTCGAACCGCACCAGATACGGCGGAGCTCCACCCGAGTCTCGGACCTCGAGGATCTCACCGGACCGGTCAGGATGCCCGACGACGTTCCCGCGCACGTGCAGCCGGTCGCCGACCACAGCATGCATGCGTGCACCTCCTTCACCAGTTGCTTGCTCCTGGTGTACCCAGCGTGGCATAGGCAAACAGTCAAGTGAAGCTCCCCGGTCCCGGCGGTGACCGGTTACCGCGCAGTAGAGATGCGTTCCGGGCACCCGCGTACCAGGATGAGAATGGAAACAACGAAAGTACACGTGGCGGCAGCCTGCTGCCAGGCAAGACATACCAGCGGAGGCCGCGGCCGGTCCCGGCCGCGGCACCGTGGGAAGGCGAGGAACACTCCGTGGCATCAGGACGCCAGCGCTTCTCGATCATCAGCGACGGCCTGCCCACCCAGCTGCCGGACATCGACCCCGACGAGACCCGGGAGTGGATCGACTCGTTCGACAACGTCGTCCGGACCCGGGGCCGCGCCCGGGCCAGGTACGTCATGCTCCGGCTGCTGGAGCGGGCCCGCGAACAGCAGGTCGGCGTGCCGGGGCTGCGCAGCACGGACTACATCAACACGATCCCCCCGGAGCACGAGCCCTGGTTCCCCGGCGACGAGTACGTGGAGCGCCGGATCCGGGCCTATATCCGGTGGAACGCCGCGGTGATGGTGTCGCGGGCCAACCGGCCGGGGATGGGCGTCGGCGGCCACATCGCCACCTACGCCTCGGCGGCCAGCCTGTACGAGGTCGGGTTCAACCACTTCTTCCACGGCAAGGACCACGGCGAGTCCGGCGACCAGGTGTTCATCCAGGGCCACGCGGCCCCGGGCATCTACGCCCGCGCGTTCCTCGAGGGGCGCCTGACCGAGGACCAGCTGAACGGGTTCCGCCAGGAGCTGTCCCACCCGGGCGGCGGCCTGCCGTCCTACCCGCATCCCCGGCTGATGCCGGACTTCTGGGAGTTCCCGACGGTGTCCATGGGGCTGGGCGCGATCGACGCCATCTACCAGGCCCGGTTCAACCGGTACCTGCTGGCCCGGGAGATCAAGGACACCAGCCGCTCCCACGTCTGGGCCTTCCTCGGCGACGGCGAGATGGACGAGCCGGAGGCGCGCGGCGCCATCTGGCTGGCGGCCCGCGAGGAGCTGGACAACCTCACCTTCGTGATCAACGGCAACCTGCAGCGCCTGGACGGGCCGGTCCGCGGCAACGGGAAGATCATCCAGGAGCTGGAAGCGTGGTTCCGGGGCGCCGGCTGGAACGTGATCAAGGTCATCTGGGGCCGGGACTGGGATCCCCTGCTGGCCAAGGACACCGACGGCGTGCTGGTCAACAAGATGAACACCACGCCCGACGGCCAGTTCCAGACCTACGCGGTCGAGTCGGGCGCGTACACCAGGGAGAACTTCTTCGGCGGCGACCCACGGCTGCGGGCCATGGTCGAGCACCTGTCCGACGACGAGATCCGCAACCTGTCCCGCGGCGGCCACGACTACCGCAAGGTCTACGCGGCGTTCAAGGCCGCCCAGGAACACGTCGGCCAGCCGACCGTGATCCTGGCCCACACGATCAAGGGCTGGACGCTTGGCCCGGACTTCGAGGCGCGCAACGCCACGCACCAGATGAAGAAGCTGACGGTGGCCGAGCTCAAGGAGTTCCGCGACCGGCTGTACCTGGAGATCCCGGACGCGGCCCTGGAGGCCGAACTGCCGCCCTACTACCATCCGGGCGAGAAGTCCGACGAGATCCAGTACATGAAGGAGCGCAGGGCGGCGCTCGGCGGGTACCTGCCCCGCCGCGTGGTGCGGGCCAGGCCGGTCACCCAGCCCGGCGACGCGCCCTATGCCGAGCTGAAGAAGGGGTCGGGCAAGCAGCCGGTCGCCACCACGATGGCGTTCGTCAGGCTGCTCAAGGACCTGATGAAGGACCCCGAGATCGGCTGGCGGTTCGTGCCGGTCATCCCCGACGAGGCGCGCACGTTCGGGATGGACTCCCTGTTCCCGACGGCGAAGATCTACGACCCGCACGGTCAGACCTACGAGGCCGTCGACCGTAACCTGCTGCTGTCCTACAAGGAGGCGGCCAAGGGCCAGATCCTGCACGAGGGGATCAGCGAGGCCGGGGCGATGGGCACGACCATCGCCGCCGGCACGGCCTACGCGACGCACAGCACCCACATGATCCCGGTCTACATCTTCTACTCGATGTTCGGGTTCCAGCGGACCGGCGATCAGATGTGGGCGTTCGGCGATCAGCTCGGCCGCGGCTTCCTGCTGGGGGCGACCGCCGGCCGCACCACGCTCACCGGGGAGGGCCTGCAGCACAACGACGGCCACTCGGTGCTCCTGGCCTCGGTCAGCCCGGCCTGCGTGGCCTACGACGCGGCGTGGGCGTTCGAGCTCGCCTACATCGTCAAGGACGCGCTGCGGCGCATGTACGGTTCCTCCCCCGAGCACCCCGACGGCGAGGACATCTTCTACTACCTCAGCGTGTACAACGAGCCCTACGTGCAGCCGGCCGAGCCAGCCGACTATCCCGGCGGCACCGAGGCGCTGGAGCGGGACATCCTGCGCGGGCTGTACCGGTACGCCGACGCGCCGCGGGCGGCCGAGCAGGCCGACGCGGACCGGCCCCGGGGCCGGATCCTCGGCTCGGGCGTGGGGCTGCGCTGGGCTCTCGAGGCGCAGCGGCTGCTGGCCGAGGACTGGGGCGTGGCGGCCGAGGTGTGGTCGGCCACGTCCTGGACCGAGCTGCGCCGGGAGGCGCTGCGCTGCGACGAGTGGAACCTGCTGCACCCGGACGCCGAGCCGCGCGTGCCCTATGTCACCAGCGCGCTGGCGGATCACCCGGGCCCGGTGGTGGCGGTCAGCGACTGGATCCGCGCGGTACCCGACCAGGTCGCCCGGTGGGTGAACGCACCGTTCACGTCGCTCGGCACCGACGGCTGGGGCTTCTCCGACACCCGGGCCGCCGCCCGGCGGTTCTTCCACGTGGACGCCGAGTCGATCACCCTGGCCGTGCTCAGCCAGCTGGCCAAGATCGGCGAGGTCAAGCCCGAGGTCCTGACCCAGGCGATCGCCAGGTACCGGCTCGACCTCGACGTCAGCGACGCGCTCTAGGCGCGCCGCGCCCGTGCGGGTCCGGGGTGTGCGTCCCCGGTCGTCATGACGTCGCCCAGCTTGCTGGCCGCGTTCAGCATGACGTCGGCAGCGGCTTGGGGAGTACGGGGATGTCCGGCTCTGCTGAGGGCGCTGGCCAGCGCGAAGGCAAGCTCGACCGCCTCGGCGGGGGGATCGACCAGCCGGGCCCGGGCCGCCGGCGTGAGCAGCCAGGCGACCGACGCGGCGGCCTGCCGCGCCCGCGCGAGCTGGATCGTGACCTCGGCGTCGGTGATCTCCGATGGCTCACGGATGTGGCCGGACCGGTCCATATCCGCGTACAGGCCGCGCCGCTTGAGCCGATCCGCTTCCTCCGCGGGCACGCTCAGGATGGTCAGGATCTGCTCCACTTGCGCCCTGGGCATGGCCGCGAGCTTGGACGCCAGGCCAGGCTCGTCGAATGTCAGCAGCGCGATCAGCAGTCCTCCCACCTGCTTCAGCTGGTGCCATTCCAGCATCCGGCCCACCGGTGCCTGCATCCTCGCCGACCTGGACAGCACCGCCAGCAAGCAGAGGACGCCGGCCTTGCCGCACTCCTCGACCGCCAGCGCCGCCAGCGAGTACGCCCGCGCCACGCCGCCCGAGCGAGCCAGGGTCTCGGCGTCGTGCAGCAGCCCCTGCGTGTTGCGCGCCGCCGCGACGCTGCACGCATAGAGCTCGGATCTGCTCGCCGCCTTGATCGCCGAAAGATCCACACCGCCAGATTAGCCAGCCACCTCACCCGCGGATCGCCTCGGCCCGGGGCTGGCGCCGGCCCCGGCGGCTCGTGATAAGACCGCGCTATGGCCGACAACAAGATGCGCTTCGGCGCCGTGCTGCCCGGAGGGACCGCGGTCCGGCAGCTGGAGCAGGCGGTGCTGGCCGAGCAGGCCGGGTGGGACGGGGTGTTCGTGTGGGAGGCGGCCTACGGGGTCGACGCCTGGAGCCTGCTGGCCGCGATGGCCGTCCGCACCACCCGGGTCCGGCTGGGCACCATGCTCACGCCGCTGCCGTGGCGCCGCCCCTGGAAGGTGGCCAGCCAGGTGGCGACGCTGGACCAGCTGTCTGGCGGCCGGGCGGTGCTCGCGGTCGGGACCGGGGCGGTGGACACCGATCTCCCCGACACCGCCGAGGTCACCGACCTGCGCGGGCGTGCCGAGAGGCTGGACGAGGGCATCGACCTGATCCGGGCGCTGTGGCAGGGCCAGACCAGCTACCAGGGGCAGCACTACAGGTACCGCACCGGGCGAATGGACCTCACCTCGGCCGCCCGGCCGGTCCAGGAGCGGATCCCGATCTGGGTGGTCGGGGTGTGGCCCCGGCCGAAGTCGCTGCGCCGGGCGCTGCGCTGCGACGGGATCATCCCGCAGTACCAGCTGGACGGCCGCGGCCCCGGTCCGCAGGACGCCCGGGCCGTGCGGGACTGGCTGGACGAACATGGGGCCGGGCCAGGCTTTGACGTCGTGGCCGACGGCGAGACCCCGGCCGGCGACCCGGGCGCCGCCGCGGCGCTGGTGACGCCCTGGGCGAACGCCGGGTGCACCTGGTGGCTCGAGACCCGCTGGGAGATGCCGCACGACTCGCCGGAGCGGATGGGCCAGATCGCCGAGCGCCTGCGGGCCGGGCCCCCGCGGCCCGCGGGACCGTGCGGCGAGGCGCCGGGCCAGGGCGGCTAGGCCCGGGAGCGCAGCTTCACCAGGCCGGTGAGGGTCAGCAGGACCACCGCCGCGGCCTCGACGATGAGCACGGTGTTGGCCAGGCCGGTAGAGAACGTGAGCTTGAACCCGAAGATGCCGACCGTGCGGGCCAGGATGAAGCCCACGATGGTGCCGGCCATCAGCAGCCAGCTGGCGGCGATCGCGAGCAGGTGCCGGGTGACCAGCAGCGCGGCCGCGAGCAGGAAGGCGGCGATCACCTGCACCAGGAACAGCACGTCGAGCGTCTTGACGTGCCGGTAGGCAATGTCCCACAGGTGCAGGTGAATCAGGCCGGACGCGACCATCAGGCCCGCGTCGCACAGGAACAGCGCCCAGAGCCCGAGCGCATGCGGCCGGAGGGAGGTGGATTGGCGCTCGCCAGTAGTAGTCACGGCTTCGGTACCTCGTCGTCGGTGGGTGAGGGGCTCTCAATGAGTGAAGGGTCTCAGTGGGTGAAGGGCTCAGCCCATTGAGTCAGGAAGATACGGGCAAAGCGCGGCCGGTCGCCGGACTGCTCGACCGGTACCGGACGGCCGGACAGCCCGGTCACGACGAACTTCCCGGCGACCGGGAACACGGCGCGGCGCGACAGCACGTCCCAGATCGTGAAGACCGTGCCGAGGTTGATGTCGATCCGGCCGGCCGCCGAGTGATGAATCCGGTGGTAGGCGGGGCTGATCAGGACGGCACCCGCCTTGCCGTAGGTCCACCGCACGTTGGCGTGCGGCAGCGCGCCAAGACACGCGTAGACCGTGAAGACCGCCGCCGGGGTCACCGCGTTCGACGCGATCGCGAGAACCGGGATGGCGGAGATCAGGAAGCTGACGTGCACCAGGGGGTGGGCCCGGAACGTGGTGAGGATGCTGAGCTCCTCCTGGGAATGGTGCACCGCGTGCAGCCGCCACAGCGACATGATCCGGTGGTTGCCCAGGTGAGCCAGCCAGTCCAGGGCGTCGATGGCCAGCACCGACGGCACGATGAAGCACCATCCGGGAATCGCGGTGATGCGGGGCAGGACCAGCCAGGGAGCGTGGCGGGCCAGTTCCGAGGAGAATCCCGCGCCGATGAGCACGATCAGTGGCACCACCACCAGGGCGTAGGCCAGGAAGTAGGTCATGTCCAGCAGGTGGCCGCGGGCCAGCACGGGACGTCGCTCGGCCGGACGGACCTGCTCGATCACGAACACGACGACCACGAAGGCCAGCACCGCGGGCCCGGCCAGCTGGAACTCGCCCGCCCTTATGGAGCGGGCCGGGCCCGACTCGGTCAGCTCCCCCCAGCCCTGCCAGGCCAGCCAGGCGGCCGCGGCGGCGACCACGACGGTCGGCAGGTAGAGCCGCCTGGCACTCGCGGCGGACACGGCAGCAGGCTCCGGCTCGGCATCCATGCCCGGGCGGCCTCCAGTCTGGGTACGGCACAGCGGTTCCGGTCCCCGCGTAGCATCACGGCGGCCAGGGCCTGGTGGTTCAAACAGACGGCCGGGCGCGGCATTGTGATCGCCGGCGGGGCGGGTCGTAGAGTCAGGGCATGGACGACGCACGTCACGTGGTGGCCGCTTGCGCAGCGGGCTGATCACGCACGCGGACAAGGTGCTGTTCGCCGAGCGGGGCGAGACCAAGCGCGATCTGGCCGACCACTACGTGCGGGCCGCCGGGCCGCTGCTGCGGGCGATGGGCGGGCGCCCGGTGCTGCTGCAGCGCTTCCCCGAGGGCGCCGGCGGGCCGTCGTTCTTCCAGAAGCGGGTGCCGGCCAGCGCCCCGGACTGGCTGCAGACCACTACCGTCTCGACGCCCAACGGGACCACCTCGCGCGCCCTGGTTGCCGCCGACATCGATCACGTGCTGTGGGCGGTGAACCTGGGCTGCCTCGGCTTTCACGTCTGGCCGTACCTGGCCGACGATCCCGGGCACGCCGACGAGCTGCGGATCGACCTGGACCCGACTCCGGGCGTCGGCTTCGCCCAGATCCAGGAGGCCGCCGGGGAGCTGCGGCGGCTGCTGACCGAGGCCGGCATCACCGGCTACCCCAAGACCACCGGCAGCCGCGGCCTGCACGTGTACGTGAAGCTGCTGCCGCGCTGGGACTCCTACCAGGTCCGCGCGGCCGCGGTCGCCGTCGCGCGCGAGCTGGAGCGGCGCAGGCCGGACCTGATCACGGCCGCCTGGTGGAAGGAGGAGCGCGGGCAGCGGGTGTTCGTCGACTACAACCAGAACGCCCCGCACAAGACGGTCTTCGGCGCGTGGTCGGTCAGGGCCCGGCCGGGAGCTCAGGTGTCGACGCCGGTCGCCTGGGCGGAGCTCGACGACGT
>JASHUI010000447.1:0-5984 GCA_030040095.1 Streptosporangiaceae bacterium
AGGTTGTGCACGCTGGTGATGACCGGCAACCGCCCCACGAACTCGGGGATCATGCCGAACTTGAGCAGGTCCTCGGGCATGACCTCGGCGAACGGGTCGGCCGTGGTCTTGTCGGTCTTCACCCGCAGCACCGCGCCGAAGCCCATGCCGCTGCGCCCGATCCGGTGCTCGATGATCTTCTCCAGGCCCGCGAACGCACCGCCGCAGATGAACAGCACGTTGGTGGTGTCGATCTGGATGAACTCCTGGTGCGGGTGCTTGCGGCCGCCCTGCGGCGGCACCGAGGCGGTCGTGCCCTCGAGGATCTTGAGCAGTGCCTGCTGGACGCCCTCGCCGGAGACGTCCCTGGTGATCGACGGATTCTCGCTCTTGCGCGCGATCTTATCGATCTCGTCGATGTAGATGATGCCGGTCTCGGCCTTCTTGACGTCGTAGTCGGCGGCCTGGATGAGCTTGAGCAGGATGTTCTCGACGTCCTCGCCCACATACCCGGCCTCGGTCAGCGCGGTGGCGTCGGCGATCGCGAACGGGACGTTGAGCAGCCGGGCCAGGGTCTGGGCCAGCAGCGTCTTGCCCGATCCGGTCGGGCCGAGCAGCAGGATGTTGGACTTGGCCAGCTCGACCCCGTCCTCGCCGGACCGCTCGCCGCCGGACTGGATCCGCTTGTAATGGTTGTAGACGGCGACCGAGAGGCCCTTCTTGGCCTTCTCCTGGCCGATCACGTAGGAGTCGAGGAACTCGTAGATCTCGCGGGGCTTGGGCAGGCTGTCCCATTTGAGCTCGGCGGGCTCGGCGAGCTCCTCCTCGATGATCTCGTTGCAGAGATCGATGCACTCGTCGCAGATGTACACGCCGGGGCCGGCTATCAGCTTCTTGACTTGCTTCTGGCTCTTACCGCAGAACGAGCACTTCAGCAGGTCACCGCCATCGCCCATGCGTGCCACCCAGCTACTCCTTTGCCGTTGGGGCCGCACTCGGCGGCCCCCCCCGAACCCGCGGCGCGTGCCCTACGCCCAGCCCTTTCGCCGTAAACCTAGACGGTACCGCGTCGGTGCCTCTCGTTGTGGCTTAAGGCCCGCCGCCGCCCGCGCGCCGCGGGCCGCAGGCGGGTCCTGCGTTAATCCGGTTAGGACGACCCTACCTCGGTCCGGCGCTTGAGTGTCGTCAGAACCTCATCTACCAGCCCGTACTCCTTAGCCTCCTCGGCCGTGAAGAACTTGTCACGCTCGACGTCGTGACGGATCTGATCCTCGTCCTTGCCGGTGTGCGTGGCCAGGACGCGTTCCATCGCGCTGCGCATCCGGAGGATCTCGCGGGCCTGGATCTCCAGGTCACTGGACTGGCCGTAGCCGCTCTCCACGGCAGGCTGGTGGATCAGGATCCGCGAGTTGGGCAGCGCCATCCGCTTGCCCTTGGTCCCCGCGGCCAGCAGCACCGCGGCCGCGGAGGCTGCCTGGCCCAGGCAGAACGTCTGGATGTCGGGCTGGATGTACTGCATCGTGTCGTAGATCGCCATCATCGAGGTCATCGACCCGCCGGGCGAGTTGATGTACATCAGGACGTCGCGGTCGGGGTCGATGGACTCCAGCGTGATCAGCTGGGCCATCACGTCGTTGGCCGACGCGTCGTCGATCTGCACCCCGAGGAAGATGATCCGCTCCTCGAAGAGCTTGTTGTACGGGTTCATCTCCTTGATCCCGTACGACGTGCGCTCCACGAACGACGGCAGCACGTACCTGGATTCCGCCGGCCGCCACAGCCCGGACGGGCCGCCCTGCCGGTTGCCTGCGTTCACTGTCAGCTCCTCTGCTCCCGGTCGCGCCTTCATGAGACCGGGCCCTCCGTCGGGACCTCGGTGGCGCTGCGGATGACCCGGTCCACGAAGCCGTAGTCCTTGGCCTCTTCCGCGGTGAACCAGCGGTCGCGGTCGGAGTCGATCTCTATCTGCTCGATGGTCTGGCCGGTGTGCATCGCGGTGCGCTCGGCCAGCGTGCGCTTGAGGTACAGGATCTGCTCGGCCTGGATCCTGATGTCGGTCGCGGTGCCGCCGATGCCGCCGTGCGGCTGGTGCATCAGGATCGAGGCATGCGGCATCGCGTACCGCTTGCCGGGCGCTCCGGCGCAGAGCAGGAACTGGCCCATCGAGGCGGCGAGCCCGATCGCGTACGTGGCCACGTCGTTCGGCACGTACTGCATGACGTCGTAGATGGCCATGCCGGCGGTGACCGAGCCCCCGGGGGAGTTGATGTACAGGCTGATGTCGCGCTTGTCGTCTTCCGCCGCGAGCAGCACAAGCTCGGCACAGATCCGGTTGGCCAGGTCGTCGTCGACCTGCTGTCCGAGGAAGACGATCCGGTGCCGCAGCAGCCGCTGGAACAGCTGGTCGCCCAGCGGTATGGGCGGGGCCTCCGCGACTCGCGCCACCAGGGGCGCCAGCCACTCGTCAGGGGCGGGCGTGGTCACGGTGCCCTCCTCGCTCTCGTGTCCGCGCGAATGTCGTTGTCAGTGACCCTAACTCGCGCCCGGGGCCGGGAAGTCCGCCGCCGACGCCTGTTCGCTGTAGGCGCAGGCTTACCGGCTGTCAGGTCACGGGGCGGGCAGCGGCTCCTCGCCTTCGTCGTCTGCTTCGTCGTCCTGCAGCCCGTCGTCGTCCTGCGCCGCGAACTCGTCGGCGGCCTGCCCGGCCTCGGCGACGGCCGCCTTGATGTCGACCGGACGCCCCGACTCGTCGGTAACCGAGGCCCGCTCGGCCAGCAGGGTCATCGCCTTGCCCCGCAGCACGTCGGCCGCGACGGAGGCCAGCTGGCCTCGCTCGGACAACTGCTTGGCCAGCTGGTCGGGCTGGACGCCGATCCGGTAGGCCTGGTCGGTCACGTAGGCGGCCAGCTCATCCTGGTCCAGGCCCAGCTCCTCCTGGGTGGCCAGCTTGTCCAGCACGAACCCGGCCTTGATCGAGCGCCGGGCGTCCTGATCGAACTGCCGGTCGAGCTGCTCGGCGGTGGAGTTGGTGGCCTCGAGGTACTCCTCCATCGTGTTGCCCGAGCGCTCCAGCCGGCCGGTGAGCGCCTGCTTCCGGCCGGCCACCTCGCGCTCGATCACGTCCTCGGGCAGCGGGACGTCGATCCGGGCCAGCAACGCGTCCAGCGCCCGCTCCCTGGCCTGCCCGGCCTGCGCGGCCCGCCGCATGGTCTCCAGCTGGGCCCGGGTCCCGGCCCGGAGCTCGCCGACGGTGTCGAACTCGCTGTAGGCCTGGGCGAAGTCGTCGTCGAGCTCGGGCAGCTCCCTGACCTTGACGCTGTCGACGGTGACGGTCACCTGGGCCAGGTGGCCGGCGTGCTTGCCGCCGGCCAGCAGGGCGGAGAACGTCTTGCTCTCCCCGGCGGACATCCCGGTCAGCGCCTCGTCCAGCCCGTCGAGCATCTGCCCGCTGCCGACCTCGTAGGAGATGCCGCTTGCCTGCGCATCCTCCACCGGCGCGCCGTCCACCTCGGCCGACAGGTCGATGGAGACGAAGTCGCCCGGCTCGGCCGGGCGCTCGGCGCCCTTGAGGGAGGCGAACCGCTCCCGCAGCGCGCCGATGTACTCCTCCACCTGGTCCGGGGTGACCTCGGCGTTCTCGACCGTGACCGGCATCCCGTCGATGTCGGGCAGGTCGAATTTCGGCCGGACGTCGACCTCCGCGGTGAACGCGAGCTCCTTGCCGTCGTCGAGCTTGATGATCTCGACCGCGGGCTGGCCGAGCGCGAAGATGTCGTGCTCTTCGAGCGCCTTGCCGTAGAACTCCGGCACGGCGTCGTTCACCGCCTGCTCGAGCACGGCGCCGCGCCCGATCCGCTGGTCGATCACCCGCGGCGGCACCCGGCCCGGGCGGAATCCGGGCACCCGCACCTGGCGGTTGACCTCCCGGTAGGCCCGGTCGAGGTTGGGCTTCAGCTCCTCGAACGGAACCTCGATGGTGAACCGGACTCGGGTCGGGCTCAGCTCTTCGACGTCGGTCTTCACGTCGGGGTCACTCCTTGGCTCCCCGCCCGGGCAGGCGGCACGCCGGGCCCGGGCACAGGTGGTCACGCGCGGCCACTCATCACGCACGTCTTCGGTGGCCAAGTCTAGGGCAGCCCGGGCGTGTTCACCCGGCGCGGGTGGTGTTCCGGGCCGCGGGCAGGCCCATCATCGGAGCCTCGGACGGGTGCCCGGCGTCGGTCACCAGCGGACGGCTCGCCGGGCCCAGGGTCCAGCGAAGGAGGCCACATGTCAGCATCCCGTTCCGGATCGCCGGGCCAGCGCGGCACAGGACAGGCCGGTCCCGGCCAGACCAGCGAGCAGCCGGTCGTCCCGCGCCAGGCCGGACCTGGTTCCGCGGGTCAGCACGCGGCCGTGCCGGGCGAGCGACAGCCGGGCCCGCCCACGATCGAGGACCGGGTCGCCATGGGCCGGCTGGCCGAGATGGGCCACCGGGCCTGGATGGTGCTGCTGCTGGCCGCGGTGGGAACCGTGGCGGTGGGCATCATCCTGCTGGCCTGGCCGACGGTCACCCTGACCGTCGCCGCGGTCCTGCTCGGCGCCGGGCTGGTCATCGGCGGGCTGTACCGGCTGTTCGAGGGCTTCCTGGCCAAGGACCTGAGCGGCGGCACCCGCGCCGCGTACGTGGTGGTCGGCCTGATCGCCGGCCTGGCCGGGCTGTACTGCCTGCGGCATCACTCGGTGACCGTCTTCCTGCTGGCGTTCATCGTCGGCGCGTTCTGGATCATTCACGGGTTCGCGGACCTGGGCGTGGCCGCGGCGGCGGGGAAGGTGCCCGGACGCGGGATGCGGGTGATCGCCGGGCTGTTCAGCATCGCCGCGGGGGCGATCGTGCTGTTCTGGCCGGGCATCTCGCTGACCATTCTGGTCGCGGTCTTCGGCGCCTGGCTGTGCTTCTACGGACTGCTCCTGGCCGGGGTGGCGCTGCGGATGCGCCGGGCGCTCAAGGACGCGGCCGCTGTCTCCTAGCCCGCTACCTCAGAGCAGGTCCAGGCGGCGGGCCCGGGCGATGGCGGCGCGGCGGGAGGCCACGCCGAGCTTCCGGTAGGCCGAGCGCAGGTGCGTCTTCACCGTGTTGATCGACAGGAACAGCGCCTCGGCGATCTCCTGATTGGTCAGGTGCGACGGCAGGAACCGCAGCACCGCGAGCTCGCTGTCGGTCAGCAGCTGCGCCTCGGCCCGGTCCGGCCCCGCCTCGGCGTGCGGGAGCTGGGTGTCGAACCGCTCCAGGATCCGGCCGGCGAAACCGGCGCTGCGGCTGGTCGGCGGGACCAGCACGGTGATGGCCGAGCGGACCGGCTGCCCGGCGTCGAGGAACACGCGGCACGCGTCGTCCGGCTCGGCCAGCGCCAGCGCCTGCTCCAGCAGCTCGGCCGCTGTCCCGGTCAACCCGAGGCGCCGGTTGGCGACCGCCGCCGCCACCAGCGCGGCCAGCTTGACCTGGAGCGTCATCTCGTCCGCCGTGCCGTCGAGCACCGGGCCGACGGCCTGCAGCGCGCCGCGGAAGTCTCCCTCGGACAGCAGCAGCCTGCCGCGCATCAGCAGGCTGTCGGCCCGGGCCGCGTGCGGCCCCTCGGCGTCCGGCATCAGGGTCATCCTGGCCCGGCCGGCGTCGCCGGTGCGCAGGGCGATCTCGCCGTCCAGCATGGTCAGCACCCAGTCCAGCTGCGGGTCGCCGGGCGCGCTGGTGTCGCGCAGCCGCAGCACTAGGGCGCGGGCACCGGTGGCATCACCGTCGGCCAGCGCGGCCTTGGCCCTGATCAGCCCGCCCACCACGCCGAATAGGGGCTCGCCCGGTAGCTGGTGCCGGCTGGCGGCGTACTCGTCGGCGTCGTCCAGCATCTTGCGCGCCCCGGCCAGGTCATCCCTCGCCAGGCTCACCTGCGCGGCCGCGAGCGTGGCCAGGCAGGAGGCGGCCGGGTCGCGGCCCGGCCCGGCTGAGCCGGCCAGGCCGCCGGTGCCCG
>JASHUI010000448.1:0-2981 GCA_030040095.1 Streptosporangiaceae bacterium
CGCGGCGTGCGACGTGCCGCCTCCGAAGGCGGAACTCGCCGGGCCGGCCTGGGAGCAGCCTGCGATGAAGAGGGCCGCGCCGGACGCCAGTCCGGCGCAGCACAGCGCGGTCACGCGCAGCGGCCCGCGGGATGAACGGGCCAGGGGGGTGGTGTCCATGCCGCTGGGACGCACCCGGAGGCAAGCCCGGTTCCGCCGGCCCGGCAACGGTCAGGTAACGGGTCACCCGGGGCCCGGTGCGGCCAGGCGGCTCGCGCCGCGCCGCGGCGGGCCGGCGGTTGTCCCGGTCCGCCGCCGAATCAGATTCGGGCAGCGCGTTTGCCGGATAGCCCGCGCGCAGCCCTGATATCGCGGTCAGCGGAATGACACGCTCGGTAACCAGCACGGGAGGCAAGCACCGGAAATCCTCTGGTCCGCCGCGAAATAGAAAGCCGCAGCTCAGATCCGGGTTACCCAGCGTGGCCGGGTGACGCGGCGTCTATCATGGCATTCAATTTGCGTCCAGGATGACACGCGGATATGAGAAAGATGTCAACTCGGGGGCGGTAAAAGGCCCTGCGGCGTAGACTGCGATTCCTCACGTGCCCGCTAGGTATGGAGATAACGGAAGCCAAGGCGAACGATGACCGTGCCCCCCGCTCGCGTCACCGTCCAGGTAGCCGTGCAGTCCTCGCGCCGGCTCCTCCGTGACACCCTCTCAGCTTGTCTGGCCGTCCGGCCCGACATCACCGTGGTCGGCAAGGTGGCGGAGCCAGACGCGATCTTCGAGTTGTGTGAGCTCCGTCACCCCGACGTGGTGATCCTCGACGCGGGAACGCGGCTGCGGGAAATCTCCGAGCGGGTGGCCGCCCTGACCCGGCGCTATCCCGAGCTGAACGTGATCGTGACCTACCGTGAGGCATCCGAGCAGGACCTGGCCGCGGCCTGCCGGGCCGGCGTCGCCTCGCTGGTGCCGGAGTCGAAGGGCCTGTCGGCGGTGCTCGCGCTGCTGCGGCGGAGCCGGGGACGGCACGCGAAGGACAGCCCGGGCGGCCTGACCGACCGGGAGCTCGAGCTGGTCGTGCTGACCAGTTCGGGGCATAGCGTGGCCGAGATCGCGGACCTGCTCGGGCTCAGCCCGCTCACGGTGGAGAACCTCAAGCGCCGCGTCTACGCCAAGCTGGACGTGAGCAGCAGTGTGCACGCGGTGGCCAAGGCGGCCTCCCTCGGCATGCTCGACCCGCCGACGATGCCGCTGCGGGCGGTGCAGGCGCCCCCAGCGCCGCCGCGGCGCCCGCCAGCCGACGGCGAGGGCGTGCTGCTGCCCGTGGTGACCGGCGACCACGCCTCGGCCATGGACCAGGTGGTGGCCGCGCTGGTGTCGAGCCCGCTGCCGTTCGTCATGGTCAAGATGCCGGAGCCGGTGGCCGACACGCACTGGGCCCGCTGGCACCAAGGCCCGATCGTGGCCGTGCTCGTCGACCCCGCGCCGCCGGACTGGGATCTGGTCGCCGAGCTCGGCGTCCCGGCCATCCTGGTGCACAGCAAGCCGCTCGACCCGCCGGAACTCGCCGAGGCGCTGGCTTGCGGGGCCAGCGCGCTGGTCTCGGCGGACCGGATCGACGACCACTTCCTGTCCGTGCTGCGCATGGTCGGGCAGGGCTACCTGGTGGTCGACTCCATGCCGATGCGCCCGCTGATCGGGGCGGTGCGGGCGCGCTGGGACGAGCGGTCGCCCGGGCGGCTCGAGCTCCCCGAGCTGACCGCGCGGGAGAGCGACATCCTGCGCTCCCTGGCCAAGGGTCACTCCATCCGGCAGACCGCGCGGGCGCTGGGGATCGCCCCGAAGACCGTCGAGAACGTGCAGACCCGGCTGTTCCGCAAGCTCGGCGTGCGCAACCGGTCCGGGGCGCTGGCGGTCGCCGACGCGTTCGGCCTGCTGCCAGGCACCGCGGCAGGCACCGCCGCGGGCTCGTCGTCGTCCGGCGCCGCGCCCACGCTGCCGGCATCCCCCAAGGGTTTCCCGTCCCCCGGGGGATATTTGTCCCTACCCCGGAGCGACTGGCGGTCCTAGTGTGCGGCCGGGGGCGATAACACCAGCCCCTGTCGCCGCCCGAGACCCATGAGCCCGGCCTCGGTGCGCCCTCTTCCCGTTGTGCTGGAGGCCGCCATGGTCAGCTCCGCAGGTTCGCCGCGCACGATCACCGTGAAGCGCCGAGGCGCCAAGCGGCACGCTGCCGAGGTCGACGAGTGGAACGGTTCCCGCGGGGACGCCGCCGATCCCGCGCAGGACCGCGACGATCCCTGCGCCGACCCTGCCCGCGCCAACCACGGCGCGGTTAGGGCACAGTAGACGGGTGACCTCACCCTCGCCGCGCCCGACCGTCGCGATCGTGGGCGGCGGGATAGCCGGGCTGGCGGCCGCGTTCTTCCTGCGCGACCAGGGCCTGGACGTCACCGTCCTGGAAGGATCGCCGCGCCTGGGCGGCAAGCTCGCCGTCTGCGAGATCGCCGGGGTCGCCGTCGACGAGGGCGCGGAGGCCCTGCTGGCCCGCCGTCCCGAGGGCACGGACCTGATCGGCGCGCTCGGGCTGGCCGGCCAGCTCCGGTCGCCGGGCACCATCTCGTCGCGGATCTGGTCCCGCGGCGGCCTGCACCCGCTGCCGAGGCGGCAGTTCATGGGCGTCCCGGCGGACCTGGACGAGCTGAGCCGGTCCGGGATCCTGTCACCGGCCGGGGCCACCAGGGCCCGGGACGACCTGCGGCTGCCGCCGACCCCGAGGGAAGGCGACGTGGCCGTGGCCGCCTACGTCGGGGCGAGGTTCGGCCCGGAAGTCGTGGACCGGCTGGTCGACCCGCTGCTCGGCGGGGTCTACGCGGGCCGGTCCGAGGAGCTGTCGTTCGAGGCCACGCTCGGCGACCTGGCCCGGGCGTCGCGGCAGCACCGCTCGCTGGCCGAGGCGGCCGCCTCGCTGCTGCCGCCCCCGGCCCCGGCCTCGGCG
>JASHUI010000055.1:0-6767 GCA_030040095.1 Streptosporangiaceae bacterium
GGGAATACCGTTGTCCGCGGCCCGACCGCACCGCTCGGCGGCGGCCCCACGGTGCTGCGCAGGCTCCTGGGCGCGCAGCTGCGCCGGCTTCGCGAGGAGCGCGGGATCACCCTGGAGGACGCCGGCGAGGTGATCAGGGCGTCCGGATCGAAGATGAGCCGGCTCGAGACCGGCCGGGTCGGGTTCAAGGACCGCGACATCGCCGACCTGCTGACCTTCTACGACGTGACCGACGAGGAGCAGCGCGCGGCCCTGCGCGAGCTGGCCCGCAGCGCCAGCGCCCACGGCTGGTGGCACGACTACTCCGATGTGCTGCCGAACTGGTTCGAGGCCTATGTGGGCCTGGAGGAGGCCGCGACCAGCATCCGCGCCTACGAGATCCAGTTCGTGCCCGGGCTGCTGCAGACCGAGGACTACGCCCGCGCCGTCACCCTGCTCGGCCATCACGGGGCCCCGTCCACCGAGATCGACCAGCGCGTCGCGCTGCGGATGGCGCGCCAGTCCCTGCTGGCCGGGCCCGCGCCGACGCACCTGTGGGCGGTGCTGGACGAGGCGGTGCTGCGCCGCCCGGCCGGGCGCCCGGGCGTCATGCGCCGTCAGCTTCAGCACCTGCTCGAGGCCGCGGAGCGCCCGAACGTGACCGTCCAGGTCATCCCGTTCGCCTCGGGCGCCCACGCGGCGGCCGGGGGGCCGTTCAGCATCCTGCGGTTCGCCGAGCGCGACCTGCCCGACGTGGTGTTCCTCGAGCAGCTGACCAGCGCGCTATACCTGGACAGGCGCGAGACCGTCGACCACTACATGGCCGTGATGGACCGCCTGTGCCTCGAGGCGAGCCCGGCGTCGGCCACGGCCAAGGCGATCAACGCGATCCTCAGCGACCGCTGAGCAGTCACTTCTTCCTGGCCACGCCGCTCCACGCGGGCACGTTGACCGGCCCGGGGCCGTCTGGCCGCCAGAGCTGCGGCTGCACGATGCCGGGCTCGGCGAGCTCGAGCCCGTCGAAGAACCGCGCGACGTCGGCCTTGCCGCGCATGGTGCCCTTCTCGGCCACCAGCCGGTTGAGCCGCTGGGCCATCTCGGCCATCGCGTCGACCTCGACGTCCGCGGCCACGTGCGTGATCACCAGGTAGCTGCCGGAAGGCACGGCGGACATCAGCCGGGCGACGATCCCGTACGGGTCGTCGGAGTCCGGGATCAGGTGCAGCACCAGCAGCAACAGGATCGCGACGGGCTGGCCGAAGTCCAGCGTCCGCGCGGCGCCGTCCAGGATGGTGGCGGTGTCGCGCAGGTCGGCGTCGATGTAGTCGGCCGAGCCGGCCGGGTGGCTGGCCAGCAGCGACCGGGCGTGCAGCAGGACGACGGGATCGTTGTCCACGTACACGATCCGCGACTCGGGCGCGACCGCCTGGGCCACCTCGTGGGTGTTCTCCGCGGTGGGGATGCCGGTGCCGATGTCGAGGAACTGGCGGATGCCGCACTCGCCGGCCAGGTAGCGCACGGCCCGGGCCAGGAACGCCCGGTTCGCCCGGACCCCGGCCCGTATCCCGGGGTTGGCGGCGATCGCCTGCCGGGCGGCCTCCCGGTCGGCGGCGAAGTTGTCCTTACCGCCCAGCCAGTAGTCGTACACCCGGGCGATGTGCGCCACGCTGGTGTCGAACGGCACCGGGTCGTCGCGCACCGGTTCCGCTTCCGAGTCCCCTTCGCCTGACATGTGCTCGCCGTCCTTTCCGCGCCTGTTTGCTGGCCTGCTGTGTCATCACATATCACAGCCGCTCGAGAATGGTGGCGGTGGCCATGGCCCCGCCGGCGCACATGCTGATCAGGGCCGTGCTCGCGTCCCGTCGCTCCATCTCGTGCAGCGCGGTCGTGATCAGCCGGGCCCCGGTGCTGCCGACCGGGTGGCCGAGCGCGATCGCGCCGCCGTTGACGTTGACCCGCTCCGGGTCCGGCCGGTGCACGCTCATCCAGGACAGCACCACCGAGGCGAATGCCTCGTTCACCTCGAACAAGTCGATGTCGGCCAGCACCATGCCGCTGCGCTGGAGCACGCGCTCGGTCGCCGCGACCGGGCCGTCCAGGTGATAGTAGGGCTCCGCGCCGACCAGGCACTGCGCGATGATCCTGGCCCGCGGCCGCAGGCCCAGGGACCTGGCCCGGCCGGCCTCGACGAGGAGCACGGCGGCGGCGCCGTCGGAGATCTGAGAGGACGTGCCCGCGGTGTGCAGGCCGCCGTCCAGCACCGGGCGCAGCCCCGCCAGCGCGTCCAGGCTGGTTTCGCGCAGTCCCTCATCCCGGTCGACCGTGCGCGCCTGCCCGGTCGGCCGGTGATCGGCGTCGAGGACCGGCGCCTCGACCGGCAGGATCTCGCGGTCGAACCGGCCGTGCGCCCAGGCCAGCTGGGCCAGGGTCTGCGAGCGCAGCCCGAACCGGTCGATGTCCTCGCGGGACAGCCCGCGCCGCTGCGCGATCCGCTCGGCCGCCAGGTACTGGTTGGGCAGGTCGATGTCCCATGAGGAGGGCCTTGGCCGGCCGGCCTCGGTGCCCAGGTTCGCCCCCAGCGGCACCCGGCTCATCGCCTCCACCCCGCAGGCGATGCCGACCTCGATCGCGCCGGCCGCGATCAGGCCGGCCACCAGGTGCGCGGCCTGCTGGGCGGAGCCGCACTGGGCGTCGACGGTCTGGCAACCGGTCGCGTACGGGAGGCCGGCCTGCAGCCAGGCGGTGCGCGTGACGTTGTTCGATTGCTCGCCCGCCTGGGTCACGCAGCCGCCGACGACCTGCTCCACCTCGGCCGGGTCGACGCCGGCCCGGTCCAGCAGCCCGCGCTGGGCCCGGCCCAGGATCTGCGCGGCATGCAGGCCTGAGAGCGCGCCGCCGCGCTTGCCGATCGGGGTCCGGGCCGCCGCCACGATCACCGCAGTGCCCAAGGCTGCCCCCCTCCTCGTGTGTCGGGACCTCGTGTCAGGACATCGTGTGCCACCGACCTCGTGTGTCAGGTGCCCCGCGTGTCGGGACCCCGGATCTCGAGGACCTCATCGTAGAACGTGTTACCAGATCAGGGGCGGCGCGACGTTCACGAGGACGGTTGAGCGTGGTTGAATCAAACTAGAACACGTTTCAGTCACGTGGCGAGCGTGCGAGCGGATTGCGGAGGCAGCCGTGGCCGAGCCGTGCATCCCGCCGGGCTTTGACTTCACCGATCCCGATCTGTACGCCCTTCGGGTGCCGGCCGCCGAGCTCGCCGAGCTGCGGCGCGCCGCGCCGGTCTGGTGGAACCCGCAGCCGCGCGGCGCCGCCGGGTTCGATGACGAGGGCTACTGGGTCGTCACCAGGCACGCCGACATCCTGGCCATCTCCCGGGACAGCGACAACTACTCCACCTGGGAGAACACCGCGATCATCCGTCACGCGGAGGGCTCCACCCGGGAGCAGATCGAGCTGCAGCGGCTGGTGCTGCTCAACATCGATCCGCCGCAGCACACCAAGCTGCGCGCCATCGTGTCCCGCGGCTTCACGTCCCGGGCGATCGCCAGCCTGCGAGCCGCCCTGACGGCCAGGGCGGAGCGGATCGTGACCGCGGCGGCCGCCCGCGGCACCGGCGACTTCGTCACCGACGTGGCCGCCGAGCTGCCGCTGCAGGCGATCGCGGAATTGCTCGGCGTGCCGCAGGAAGACCGGCGCAAGGTCTTCGACTGGTCGAATGACATGGTGGGCTACGACGACCCCGAGTTCACCGGCGACCCGGCCACCGCCGCCGCCGAGATCGTCGGCTACAGCATGGAGATGGCCGAGGACCGTCGGCGGTGCCCCCGGGACGACATCGTGACCAAGCTGGTGCACGCCGAGGTGGACGGCGGGCACCTGTCTCCGGACGAGTTCGGGTTCTTCGTGATCCTGCTGGCGGTGGCGGGCAACGAGACCACCCGCAACGCGATCTCGCACGGCATGCTCGCCTTCCTCGACCACCCCGGCCAGTGGGAGCTGTTCCTGTCCGAGCGCCCGCCGACCACCGCCGACGAGGTGGTCCGCTGGGCCACGCCGGTGACCTCGTTCCAGCGCACCGCGCTGGCCGATGTGACGCTGGGCGGCCAGCAGATCAAGGCCGGCCAGCGGGTCGGCCTGTTCTACCGGTCGGCCAACTTCGACGAGGCCGTATTCGACCGCCCCGAGCGGTTCGACATCCTCCGCAGCCCCAACCCGCACCTGGGCTTCGGCGGGAACGGGACGCACTTCTGCCTGGGGGCCAGCCTGGCCAGGCTGGAGATCGAGCTGATCTTCAACGCGATCGCGGACCACGTGCCGGGGATCCGCCTGGCCGCCGACCCGGTCCGGCTGCGCTCGGGCTGGCTGAACGGCATCAAGAGGCTCCCGGTCCGGTACCGCTGAGGCGCGGTCGCGGCCGGCCCTAGCCGGGCGGCTCGCGGAAGGCCATCCGGACGGCTCGGGCCTGCTGCGCCATGGCGTCGATGGCGGCGATGCCGTGCTCGTCGGCGGCGCTGCGGGCGAGCGCGTCCATGTGCTCGGCGTGGAGTTCCGCCAGCCCGGCCGCGTCCTGCCAGTCCCGGTAGGCGGCATCCGCCTCGCGGACCTCGGCAGCGAAGTGTTCCAGCGCCTCGACCCTGGCCGCGGTGCTGGACTCGGCGAGCTGCGCGGCACGGGCCTGGCGATCGAGCAGCGCGGAGGTGGCCGGGCCCGGGCCTGCCGCGGAGACTTCCGCCCGCCTGGCCCGGAGCCGGGCCTGCTCGCGCAGCGCCACGGCGAGGTCCCATTCCTGGTCGGCCAGGGCCACGCCTACCGCGGCGCGGTCCAGCACGTCGGCCTGGCACACCTGCGACGAGGTGATGGCGTCGATCGCGTCCTGGGCGCGGCGCAGCAGCACCCGGCAACGCGGGTCGAAATCGTCGTCGGTCAGGTAACGCCCGTGGTGGGCACGCGCCGCCAGCTCAACGGGCACCCTGCCGGCGGGCTGGCCGAAGAGAACGACCCGCAAGCCCAGGATCACGATCGTGATCAGCGCGACGGCCTCCGCGACCAGCAAGGCATAGTGCGACGACGCGCTCTCCCACGCGGTCGTCGACTGGAGTCCCAGCACCCCGACGGCCAGCGGCGTCGTTCCGAACACGGCGATCATCATGGCCCCGGTCAGGCCGGTCGCCACCCCGTCCACCGTCGCCAGGCGCTTGCCGGGATCCCTGGGCAGGTAGCGCCGGCGGGGCGAGGGGCGGTCCCGGCAGGCCGGGGTGAGCAGCGCGCCCGGGGCGGTCAGCAGGTCGCGGTCGGCGCGCGGGACGACGGGATCTACCGCGGGCCGCCGCAACCTCGCGTCCATGCACTCAGGGTAACGCCGCAGCCCGGAGCGGCACAGGGACGGGGCGGCCCGCCGGGCCTCAGCCGGGAGTCGAGGCCACCACCCACATGGAGAAGTACTGGGAGCCGCCGCCGTAGGCGTGGCCGAGCGCGGTCCTGGCTCCCGGCACCTGATGCGCCCCGGCCTTGCCCATGACCTGCAGTGCGGCCTCGGCGAAGCGCAGCAGCCCCGAGGCACCGATCGGGTTGGAACTGAGCACCCCGCCCGAAGGGTTCACCGGCAGCCGGCCGCCGATCTCGGTCTCGCCGGCCTCGGTGAGCCGCCACCCCTGGCCCTCGGCGGCGAAGCCGAGGTTCTCCAGCCACATCGGCTCGAACCAGGAGAACGGGACATAGATCTCGGCCACGTCGATCTGCTCGAGCGGGTCGGTGATGCCGGCCTGGCGCCACAGCGCCGCGGCCGCGTCGGCGCCGGCCCGCGGGTTCACGTGGTCCTTGCCGGAAAACATCGTCGGCTCGGTGCGCATCGCGGTGGCCCGGATCCAGGCCACGGGCCGGCCGCCGGCCTGCGCCGCCTCGGCCGCCGCCCGGTCGCCGATTACGACCGCGCACGCGCCGTCCGATGACGGGCAGGTCTCGTCGTAGCGAACCGGGTCCCACAGCATGGGCGAGGAGCGCACCGACTCCAGCGTGATGTCGGGCTGCTGCAGGTGGGCGTAGGGGTTCAGGCTGCCGTTGCGGCGGTCCTTGACCGCCACCATGGCGCCGACGTGGTCGGGGGCCCCGCTGCGCCTGATGTAGGCGCGAATGTGCGGCGCGAAGTAGCCGCCCGCCCCGGCCAGCAGCGGCATGCTGAACGGCGGCGTGATCGACAACGCCCACATGGCGTTCGATTCCGACTGCTTCTCGAACGCGACGGCCAGCACCCGCCGGTGCAGGCCGGCCTGGACCAGGCTGGCGGCCACCAGCCCGGTCGCGCCGCCGACCGAGCCGGCCGTGTGCACGCGCAGCAGCGGCTTGCCGGTCGCGCCCAGCGCGTCCGCCAGGTACAGCTCGGGCATCATCACGCCCTCGAACAGGTCGGGGGCCTTCCCGACCACCACCGCGTCGATCTGCGACGGTTCGGTGCCCGCGTCGGCGAGCGCCCGGTCCACGGCCTCACGGCAGAGCCCGGCGATCGAGACGTCGGTGCGCCGCGACCGGTGCCGCGTCTGCCCGACCCCGAGCACCGCCGCCATCTGTCTCATCGGGTCTCCAGGGCGCAGACGAGGTTCTGCTGCAGGGCCGGGCCGCTGGTGGCGTGGGCCAGGGCGCGATCCGCGCGGCCGGAGATGATCTCGCGGGCCGCGCACCCGATCCGGGCCAGGCCGGCCGCGAACATCGGGTTGCCGCACAGCGGGCCGCCCGACGGGTTGACCCGGACTCCGTCGCCGAGGCCGAGCGCGTGGCGCAGCAGGATC
>JASHUI010000449.1:0-20420 GCA_030040095.1 Streptosporangiaceae bacterium
CGCCCGCCGGGACCGTGCCGCACGCTGTGGTCATCGGCTGCTCCCGTCAGCGACCCCGTCATATACATGCTTGTTATATATTGCTGCAATTCATGCGTCAACCGTCTGCCTGAGGCAACCGGAACCGGGACGGCGAGCGCTTTCCTGCCTCACGGAGCCAGGCTGGTGGCGATCGGTACCCGGGCGGCCCGCCGGGCCGAGAGGACGGCGGTGGCCGACACCGCGACCATGGCCGCGGCCACGGCGATGACGATCGCCGACGTCGAGGGCGGCCTGCCGATCCCCGCGCCTATCCCGTAAGCCTGAGCGCCCATATTGATCAGGCGGGTGGACAGGATCAGCCCGGCCGCCGTGCCCGCGGCCACGGCGATCAGGGCTAGCATCGTGGCGCTGGTGACCAGGGACAACATCACCTGCGTCGGGGTCAGGCCCATGGCCCGCAGAACTCCGACGTCGCGCAGGTAGTCACGCAGGCCTACCGCGGAGGCGGTGAGCAGGCTGGTCAGCCCGATCAGGCCGAGGACGGCGATGAGGCCGATCAGCATCGCCCGCACCACCGCGAGCTGACCGGCGGGATCGCTCGCCTCCGATACGTCGAGGCCGTTGCCCGACACGGCCAGCAGGTGCGCGCGGGCCGCGTCGGCTTCGACGCCCGGCCGTAGCACGACGCTGTAATACGGGGGCGGCACGGCCACCCCGGCCTGGGCCAGCGTGTCGAGACCATAGGCCAGTACCTGCCCGTCGTATTCGGGCTCGATGATCCGGCCCACGATGTGGAAGATCACCGGGACGCCGCCAATCGGCATCCGGACGAATTCCCCGACCCGCAGGTGCAGCACATCGAGCAGGCCCTCGCTGGCCACGGCCTCTCCCGGCGCGTGGTAGAGCCGACCCTGGGCCACGTCGAACGGGAACGGCCGACCAGAGGTGCCGATGCCGAGCGTAGTGATCGTCGTGGTCTCGCCCGGAAGCAGCGCGCTGACCTCGACGGACGGGTAGATCGCCGCCACCTGCCGGTCGGCGTAAACAATCTTGTGAGCGGCGGCCGCGGACAGCTCACCGGGGCTGACGGTCAGGGCGGCGGCGCCGCCTATATCGGCCGGATGCTGCTGGACGTCGTCCACGGTCGAGACGAAGCCCAGTCCAATCGTGATCATGGCCATCGCCACGGCCACCCCGCCGACGGTCAGCACGGCCGGCAGCCGCCTGATGAAGGCCGCCCGGGCCCCGAGCACCACGGCGGGCGGGAAGCGCGACATCAGCGCCGCGCGCGCCAGCCGGGACAGATGGCGTGAGGGAGGGGAACGCCGTACCGCGGCGACCGGTCCGACCCGGCCCGCCCGCCAGCCGGGCACCGCCGTGGCCAGCAACACCGCGACCTCGGTGCCGCAGCCGATGAGGACCGTCCAGGCGGTCGGCGGCGGCGTGACGGCTGGAAGGACCCCGGCCGGGAGCCCGCGAAGCAGCGGGATCGTCAGTTCCCTGGCCGCCGCGACCCCGATGGCCGTCCCGGCCAGGCCGATGCCCGCCTGTTCGGCCAGGACCGCGCCCATGACCTGCGCCGGGGTGAATCCCAGCGTCTTGAGCGTGGCGAGATCCTGAAGCTGGATGAGCACCCGCCCGCCGGTGGCGTTCGCGATCGCCATCACCGCGGCGCCGAGGGCGACCAGGCCGAACAGCGCGAGCAGGAGGCCAAGCAGCGGGTCGCCGCGCGCCATGGACTGCTCCACCTCGGTCCAAGTCGACACGCCGAGCACGTTGCCGCTGCCGAGCTGCGTGACCGCCTGCTGGACCACCAGGCCGGTCATCGCCGGGTCGGCCAGGCGCAGCCCTACCAGCTCGTCGGTGTGCCCGGCAACAGGCTCGACCCGGTCAAGGACCCCGCGCAGCGCCCAGATGAGCCCCGGGGTCTGGTCCGGATAGAAGCCCTGGTCCGACGTGTCCGCGATGCCGATCACCCGGACCCGTGCGGAGTTGCCGTCAATGCCGTCGATCATCAGGCTGTCGCCCACGGTCGCATGCACGGACTCGGCGAACGAGGCCTCGAGGACGACCCCGTCCGGCGCGCGCCGAGTCAGCCAGCTGCCCTGACGGACCAGCAGCCGACCCACCGCGGGCATGGCGGGGGTCATGGCCCGGAGCCCGACCGGCGACTGCACCGGCCCCTGCACCAAGGTGGCCGCGGTCGTGGCATAGGGCCCCGCGACGGCGGTCACCCCTCCCAGCAGGGCCAGCCGGTGCGCGTCCGTACCCGGCGTCAGGCGAAGCCAGATCTGAGCCCCCCTGGTCTGGGCGAACAGCCCGCGCCACGGATTCGTCGCCCCGGCCAGCACGGTGGCCGACAGCAGCAGTGACGTCACGACTCCGGCGACGACCGCGACCACGACGAGCACCTCGCCCCGGCGCGCCCGAAGGTCGGCGCGGATCCAGCGCAGACCGGCCCGGACCGGGATCACCGCGCGGTCACCCCGCCGTCACCCTCGGAGCCTGATCACCCCGGCGGCCGCCATCGGCGGCCCGGCAGGCTCCCTGACCGCGCAGTCATCGGTCACCGTGCCATCGAACAGGTGGATGATGCGGTCGGCCATGCTGGCGGCGCGGGCATCGTGGGTGACCAGCATGATCGCCTGGCCCTCGGCATGCACCCGGCGGAGCAGGCGCAGCACGTCGGCGGAATTGGCGCTGTCCAGGTTCCCGGTGGGCTCGTCGGCCAGCAGCAGGCGCGGCCTGCTGGCCAGGGCCCGGGCCACCGCGACCCGCTGCTGCTCGCCCCCGGACATCCGTGCCGGTGCGGCGTGTGCCTTGCCGGCCAGGCCCAGCTCGGCCAGCAGTTGCTCGCGGCGCGTGCGCGCCTCCCGCCTCGAGGCTCCGCCGAGCAGGGCGGCCAATTCCACGTTGTCCGCCACGCTCATATTGGAGACCAGGTTGAAGAACTGGAACACGAAGCCGATGTGACGGCGGCGCAGCACCGCCCACTGGGCCTGACTGAGGCCGTCTACCCGCCGCTGGTCCAGCCAGATCTCGCCGCTCGTCGGCGACTCCAGTCCGCCGATGAGGTGCAGCAGGGTGGACTTGCCGGACCCGGACGGACCCATCACCGCGACGAACTCGCCCTGGCCCACGTACAGATCGACCCCGCGCACCGCGGGCACGGGCCCGCCGTCCCCCCGGAAGACCTTCGTAAGCCCGGCCGTCCGCAGCAGCGCCGGGCCGGTCACTGGCTCGGCGTGCGCCGGGGCATATCCGATCACACGAGTCCCTCCTGGCACCGCTCGAGCCAGTCCAGGTCCGCCTGAAGGTGGAGTATGGCGCCCTCGATCAGCAGGCGGGGTACGCGGCTGCCACGGTCGGTGTCCGCCACCAGGGCGGACAGGCCGCGCATCAGATTGAGGTAGTACCTGCGCTGCCTGTTGATCAGGGCCATCTGGTCGGTCGCACCGGCCAGCGGGCTGAGGACCAGCTTCATGAAGAAGTCGTCGCGGACCCTGGGTCCGTCGCTCGGCTCCTCGATCCATGCGGCCAGCGCGTCCCGTCCGGCCGGGGTCAGCTCGTAGACGCGCTTGTTCGGCCTGGTGGTCTGGACCACGTCCTGACTGCTGACCAGACCATCGCGCTCGAGGCGCTGGAGTGTCACATAGATCTGGCCGATGTTCGGCGACGGATACGCCTCGCCAAACGTCTGCTCCAGGAGATTCTTCAGCTCGTAACCGTGAGCGGGCTCCTTGGCCAGTAGCGCTAGCAGTGGCAGCCGCACGACCCCGCCCCCTCCAGCGTAAGAACCCTTGCGGCCATCAGCACCTCGAGGACATCGTGACACAGGCCTGCCGGAATTGCACCGGCCTGGCAACGACCGCCTCCGGCACGCCTGCGCAACATCTTCGCAACCTCCCGTTGACCCCTACCTAACATAGGTATATAACACGCATGTATTAGGCGTCCAGCAAGGAGGCGGGGCGGGTGGTGAACCGATGAGGCGTCCGCGACCGCGCCGGCGAGACGGCCGGTTCACCGCTTCGCGGCTGGCCATTCCCGCGCTGGCCGCGATGGCGTCGCTGGCCGGCGGCTGCGGTATCACCGGCGCCACGGCCGGCTTCGCGGGCCCCCCGCCATCGCTGAGCGGCATCGGGCCGATCACCTTCGCCACCGGCAAGCTTGACACCAGCAACTACCTGCCCGGCCTGATCCGCGAGTGGAACCGCGCCCACCCGGGCCAGCGGGTCACGTTAATCCAGCTGCCTGACGACGCGGACGACCAGCTCGCCCAGCTGGTGACGAATCTGCAGGAGAAGAGCGACGTCTACGACGTGATGAGCCTGGACGTCGTGTGGACGGCAGAGTTCGCAGCCAGCGGCTGGGTCATACCCCTGAGCCCGAGGATGTTCCCGCTCGGCGACTTCCTGCGGCCGGCCGTGGACACCGCGACCTACCAGGGCAGGCTCTGGGCAGCCCCGTTCACCAGCAACGCCGAGCTGCTCTACTACCGGGCGGACATCCTCAAGAAGGCGGGCGTCCAGCCGCCGCGGACCTGGGCGCAGCTCGCATCGCTCGCGCGAACGGTCGCGCCCCGGTTTGGCCTGTGGGGTTACGCTGGCCAGTTCCTCGCGTATGAGGGGCTCACGGTCAATTTCGCGGAGGCCGTCCAGTCGGCCGGGGGCAGCATCCTGTCCCCCGACGGCGACCGGGTCACGGTCGACTCGCCCCAGGCCCGGCAGGGCCTGTCCTTCCTGGTGAACGGGTTCCGCGAGGGCTGGATCCCCAAGGCGGCGCTCAGCTACGACGAGCAGGCCTCACAGGACGCGTTCGAACAAGGCAAGCTGCTGTTCCTGAACAACTGGCCCTACGTCTACGGCGACGCCAGCACGCCAGGCCCGGGCAACGTCATCGCCGGGAAGTTCGGCGTGGAGGCACTGCCCGGACCTGACGGGCCAGGGTCGAGCTCGCTGGGCGGCGCGAACCTGGCCATCAGCGCGTTCTCCCGGCATCAGCGCACGGCGTTGGCGTTCATCAGGTTCCTGACCAGCCTGCCGGTCGAGCGGCAGGTCCTGGTGAACGGCTCACTCCCCCCGGTCTGGACTCAGCTGTACACCGAGCCCTCGCTGATCAGGCAGTTTCCGTACCTGCCGGTGCTAGAGAAAGCCATTCTCTCGGCGAAGCCGCGGCCGGAGATACCCGAGTACAACCAGCTCAGCCTGGCGATATCGAGTTCCGTGCACGAGGCCCTGATGCTGCGCGAACCCGTGAACGCCACCATTACCAACCTGGCCGAGGAGCTGAACCAGGTCATCAAGCACGGATGAAATCCAGCACCGTTACCCACCCACAGAGGAGGCAGCCACGATGAGATTGTGGCCGAAGAACAGACCCGCGAGCGCCGTCGTTTTCAGCGCCGCGGCCGTGATGGCGCTGGGGCTGGCCGCCTGCGGAAGCAGCAGCAGCAGCCCGAGCGCCAGCTCACAGGTCCCGGCCAGCGCCAACCAGACCATTGTGTTCGCGACGGCGGGCCTGGGCTCGGAAGGCACGGCGACCATGGCGGCGATCGCCAGCTTCGAGAAGCTGCACCCCAACATCAAGGTCAGCATCCTGAACGTCTCGTCGAACTCGACGGTGGCAGAAGAGCAGGAGGAGCACTACTTCATAGCGGGCTCCTCCACGCCCGACCTGGTCTATACGGACGTGACCTGGCCGTCATCGTTCGCCCAGGCAGGCTGGATCGCGAACCTCAACTCGCTCCATCCGGCCACCAGCTCGTTCTTCTCCGGCCAGATGGCCACCGGGGAGTACAACGGCGGCGTGTACGCGATTCCCTGGTTCATCAACGCCGAGGGCATCTACTACCGCACCGACCTGATCAAGACCCCGCCGACCTCGATCTCCCAGCTCGTCAGCGACGCACAGGCCGCGATGAAGACGGACCCGGCGCTCAAGGAGGGTCTGGCTTTCGAGGGTGCCCAGTACGAGGGCGCGGTCACCGCATGGCAGAGCTTCGGGGCTCAGATCGGCCTGAGCGACCTGTCGAACATCGACACCCCAGCCAACGTCGCGGCCCTCACGTTCATGTACGACGCGATCCACACGTACAAGATCTCCCCGGCCGCGGTGACCGGGTGGGAGGAGCCGAACGTCCAGGCGGCCTGGCAGTCCGGGCAGACTCCGTTCGCGCTGAACTGGCCGTATATCTTCCAGCTGTCTGAGGCAAAGGGATCGAACCTGGCCGGCAAGACTGGGTGGATTCCGTTCCCGAGTGCCACCCCGCAGTCCTCGCTCGGCGGTGACGACCTCGCGATCAACGCCAAGAGCACGCACAAGGCGGCCGCCTACGAGCTGATCCAGTACCTCACCAGCTCCGCCGCTCAGGACACGCGCGCGATCAACGCGGGTGACCCGCCCTCGCTGGAGGCGGCGTACAACTCCACGCTCTACGCGGCGGCGCCGTATTACAAGCAGGAGCAGGCCGTTTACAGCGCGGTCGTGGCGCGGCCGGTGACCCCGGTGTACGCGCAGATCTCCAGCCAGCTGCAGAGCATGATCTCGTCGGTGCTCAGCGGCCAGGCGACGCCCAGCGCGGCGCTGGCCTCGACCGCTCCGACGGTGGCACAGCTCTACGCGGCCTCGAAGTAGCTGCGCGTGGCCGCTCGCGAGGAGCAGATCCTGTCGTCCGGGCCCGTTAGCCGGGCCCGGACGACAGGGGGGCGCCGGCGCACCCTGCTCGCCCAAGACCGCAGGCTCGGCCTCTGGCTGGTCGCCCCGGCGCTGATCGCGCTGCTGGCGATCACCGCGTACCCGCTGATCTACAACCTGTGGAACTCGTTCCATCACGTGGACTACCTGGTCCCGCCGCTGGGCGGCTTCGCCGGACTGGCCAACTACAGCAAGCTCTTCACCGATGACCAGTTCGTGCCCGCGCTCATCCACACGGCCGGCTTCACCGTGGCGTCCGTCGCGATCGAGACCGTGGTCGGGCTCGCGCTGGCGCTCGCCCTGAACAAGCCCTTCCGCGGCCGCGGCGTGGTGCGAGCGGCGGTGTTCATCCCGTGGGCGGTGCCGACCGTGGTTTCCGCCGAGCTGTGGAAGACGATGTTCGACCCGCAGCAGGGCTTCGTCAACTACCTGCTGACCGAACTGCACCTGCCGCTGGCCAGCACCACCTGGCTCGACGGCACCTGGACCGCGTGGGCCGCGCTGCTGATCGCCGACGCCTGGCGAAACACGCCCTTCATGGCCATCGTGCTGCTCGCCGGGCTCCAGGTCATCCCGCGAGACATCTACGAAGCGGCCAGGATCGACGGAGCCAGCGCCTGGCAGACGTTCCGGCGCCTCACGCTGCCGCTGCTCAAGCCCGCGCTGGTGGTGGCGCTGATCTTCCGCACCCTGTCCTCGTTCATGATCTTCGACGTGGTCTACATCATGACCGGCGGCGGACCGGGGACGTCCACCCAGGTCCTCTCGTACCTCAACTACCAGGCGTTCCTGACCGACTTCGACTTCGGCTACGGCGGCGCGATCTCGGTGGCGATGATCGTCATGGCGCTGATCATCGCGGCGATCTACGTGCGCAGCTTCAGGATCGAGCAGGCGGCATGACTCACGCGGGCGCCGCGCGCGCGGCGCGCACGTCAGGGAGGCGAGCGAGATGAGCGCGATGAGCGCGGCAGGCAGGCACGGGCGGGGCCTCGCGGCGGGCCGCGCGGCCCGGCAGACCGGGTTCTTCGGGCTGCTCGCGGCCTTCGTCGTGGTCAGCCTGTTCCCGTTCTACTGGATCGTCATCACGTCCCTGAAGACCCCGGCCGAGATCAGCACGGGGACCACGAGCCTGCTCCCCGGTCACATCACGTTCAGCAACTACATCGACGACTTCACCCAGCAGGACTTCCTCCGGCCGCTGCTGAACAGCGTGATCGTCTCGGTCTCCACCACCGTGGTCACGGTCATCCTGGCATCGCTCGCCGGCTATGCCCTGTCGCGGACCCGCATCCGCGGCAAGGGCCTCATCCTGGGCTTCATCCTGCTCAGCGCGTTCTTCCCGTTGCTGGCGATGGTGGGGCCGCTGTTCATCGTCTACCGCCGGCTCGGCCTGCTCAACAGCTACCCCGCGCTGATCATCGCCTGCCTGATCTACACCCTGCCGCTCGGCACCTGGCTGCTGACCAACTACTTCTCGCAGATCCCCCGCGAGCTCGAAGAGGCCGCGATCGTGGACGGCACCACCCGGGTCCAGGCCCTGTACAAGGTCATTGTGCCCGTCGCCATGCCCGCCATCTTCACGGTCACGATCCTCTCGTTCATCCTGGCCTGGAACGACTTCACCTTCGCCCTGTCGTTCATGCAGACCCCGGACCGGTTCACCGCTCCCCTGGCCATCGTCAGCCTGGGCCAGAGCCAGTACCAGACCTTCTATAACCTCATCGACGCGGCCGTGGTGATCATCTCGGTGCCCATCGCGCTGATCGTCATATTCGCCCAGCGCAGGATCATCTCCGGTCTCACGGCCGGGGCGCTCAAGTAAGTGCCGCGGCGGCCGTTGCCCTTCCAGCCTGCAGCAACGTGCTGTCGCGGCCGGTCCCCGCGAGGCGATGATGAGAGCTGAGATCCGATGACCGGTCCTCGGCGTCCGGCAGCGCGGAGGGAACGGCGAGATGACGGCAGGCCTGCCGGAGGTCCGGCTCATTGGCGGGTACATCGGCGCGGAAATCTGCGGGCTCGACCTGACCCGCGAGTACCCGGACGCCACCTATGCGGCGGTGCGCCGGGCCTGGGCCGAGCACGGCGTCATCTTCTTCCGGAACCAGTTCCTCGACGAGGACCAGCGAGAGCGGTTCGCGCTGCGCTTCGGGCCGATCCGGACGAAGCAACAGCTCCGCAAGGAGCCGGACCAGACGCGCAACGTCGGGGAGAGCTGGCACGTCGACATGACCTGCTTCGACGAGCCACCGATGGGCACCATGCTGTTCGCCGAGGAATGCCCGGCCTACGGCGGCGACACCTTGTTCGCCGGGATGGTGCCGGCCTACGCGGCGCTGTCCGACGGCCTTAAGCGCGCTCTGCTTGGCATGCGCGCGGTGCACGCCAACGTGCGCAATCTCGGTCTCAGCTACGAGCAGACCTCGCCGCCGGAGCCGTCGATCGCGGAGTACGACGCCGCGGAGGGCCCGCTGCATCCCGTGGTCACCCGCCATCCCGAGACCGGGAAGCCGGTGCTCTACGTCAATCCGGAGTACACCATGCGCTTCGAGGGCTGGACCCGGCGGGAGAGCCTCGGGCTGCTCCGGTACCTGTTCGACCATGGCGGCCAGGCGGAGTTCGTGACCAGGTTCACCTGGCGGCCAGGCTCGATCGCGTTCTGGGACAACCGGCAGGTGTGGCATATGGCGGTCAACGACTACCACGGGATGCGCCGGGTGATGAACCGGATCCTGCTGCACGGGTCGCCGCCGGTCCCGGCCGGACTCTGAACTCAATCTGCCGGTCGGGCCGTTAGCCCCAGACCTGGCGGGCCACCTCCCCGACCAGCTCCAGCTTGCGCTGCTGGGTGTCCTGGGTGATCAGGTTGGCCCCGATCGAGACCGGGGAGAACCCGCACTGGGTGGACAGGCCGAGCCGCTCCAGGTCCACGTAACGCGCCGCCTCGTTGATCCGCGCCACGAGCGTGCCGACGGGCTCGATCTCCGCCCACTTGCTGGACACCAGGCCGAGGATGACCAGCTTGTCGTCCGGCACGTTGGCCAGCGGCTCGAACGAGCCCGACCGCTCGTCGTCGTATTCGAGCAGGAACACGTCGAAGTTGCTCATCCGGCTGAATATCTTGTCCGCGGTCGAGTCGTAGCCGCCGCTCGCGATCCACTTGCTCTGATAGTTGCCCTTGCACAGGTGCAGGCCGAAGGTGACCCCGGGGACGTCGCCGACGGAGTTGATGATGTCGACGCCGTCGGTGAGGGTGCGATCGGTCGGCATGCCCAGCGACTCGCGCAGCTGCCGGTTCTCCGGGTCGACCAGGGTGCCCAGGTCCGGGGAGTCGATCTGGATGTAGGTGCAGCCCAGGCGGGCCAGCGCCGTCGCCTCCTCGCGGATGATCGTCGCGGCGTCGGTGAACATCTCCCACGGGTCGGCGTAGGCGGCCGTGGACAGCTCCGGCGACCACGCGCCGTAGAGCACCAGCGGGCTGGGCAGCGTCACCTTCACCGTCCGCTGCGCCCGGGCCCGGGCGTACGCGAACTCCTCGAGAGTGATCTGGCGCCGGGCCCGGAGCCTGCCGGTGATCGTCACCGGCGGATGCCAGTCCCAGTCCTCGCTGGGGTCCTTCGCGTGGAACCGGACGGCCGCGCCCTCCTTGTCGCTGCCGCCCTCGATCTCGCCCAGCAACTGGTCGAGGAACGAGAACCGGCGCAGCTCCCCGTCGGTGATGGCGTCGAGCCCGCAGCCCTCCTGCAGGGCGATCGCCCCGTCCACCGCGCGGTCCTCGACCCGCTTGAACTGTGCCGCCGAAATCTGGCCGGCGTCCAGGGCGGCCCGCGCCTCCCACAGGTAACGGGGACGCAGCATGGAGCCGATCACGTCGGCGTGGAGATTGTCTAGCATTTCCGGCCCTCCTGGGTTGCGACTGAGCGTTCAAACGACGGTTGTCAACGCCACGTCTCGTGCTAACCCGCCTCCACTTGGGCGGGCCCGGTCGGCGGGGCTTCGGCTGCGCCGGGCTCGGCGTGGCCCGTGCCGAGATACGCGGCCACCACCCGGGGGTTGCGGCGTACCTGGCCCGGCGGGCCGTCGGCGATGACCCGCCCGAACTCCAGGACGACCACCCGGTCGCAGATGCTCAGCACGAGCCCCATGTCATGGTCGATCAGCAGCGTGGACTGGCCCTCGTCGGCCAGGGCACGCAGGCGCCGGCCGAGTTCCCCGGTCTCGCGCGCGTCGAGGCCCGCGGCGGGCTCGTCGAGGCACACGATCCGGTGGTTCCCGGCCAGGGCCCGGGCCACCCCGACCAGCTTGCGCTGGCCCTCGGAGAGCTGATCGGGCATGGCGTCGGCGGCCCACCCCAGGTCGAAGACCCCGAGCGCCGCCTCGGCGTCGCGCCGCGCGGCCACGGACCGCCTGGTGATCGACCGCCAGCCCGGCCGGTCGGCCGCGACCATCAGGTTCTCCCGCACATCGAGGTCGTGGAAGAGCTCGGTGCCCTGCCAGGTCCGGGCCAGGCCGCGACGGGCGCGTTCGTGCGGCGGGAGCCCGGCCAGGGAATGCCCGTCCAGCTCGACCCGGCCGCCGCCGGTCACGAAGCCGGTTACCGCGTCGACCAGCGTGGTCTTGCCTGCCCCGTTGGGACCGATCAGGCCGACCAGCTCGCCGTCGCGCACCTCGAGCGAGACGTCTCGCAGCGCGCGGACGCCGCCGAACGCCACGGACAGCCCGCTCACCCGCAGCACGGTGCCGCCCGGGGGGGACGACCCGCCGTGTTGCCCCAGGGCAGGCGACCCGGCCAGGCCCGCCCGCGTGCCCCCGCCCGGAACCAGCTCCCCGTCCCTCTCCGCGGCCGAGCCCCCGTGACCGGCCGGCGGGCGGAGCACGGGTCGCTTATGGGTGCGCCTATAGATATCGCCGGCGACGCCCTCCGGGTTCCGGATCAGGGTGAAGATCAGCAGCACGCCGCCGAACAGCAGGAACCAGTTCCCGTTCAGCCCGAACCACTTGTCCAGCGCATACGGGATCAGCGCCTGCGCGGAGATCAGGCCGGCGAACACCGCGCCGGAGATCAGCGTGATGCCGCCCGCGTACGCGAACGCGATCAGGCTCAGCGCGGTGACCGCGTCGAACCGGTCGGCGCTGACCGACCCGAAGTTGTACGCGTACAGGTCGCCCTCCACGCCGGCGATGAACGCCGCGATGCCGAAGCCGGCGAACTTGACCGTCCGGGGATTGATCGCCGCCGCGGCGGCGGCGCGCTCGTTGGACCTCACGGCGAGCATCCGCTGTCCGAGCGAGCGCCGGCGCATCACCCCCACGCCCGCGCAGAGCAGCACCGCGCAGACCAGCGCGACCCAGCCGAACACCGGGCTCGGCAGGTCATGGTCGAGCCCGCGGAACGGGGCCTGCGGCCCGAGGTCGAGCCCGAACCACTTCGGCTCGGGCACCGGCGACCCGGCCTCACCGCCGCCCCAGGTGTTGTTGACGAAGCCGAAGTTCTCGATCGCGACCGCGCCGGCCAGCGTCACGACGGCCAGGCTCACGCCCCGCACCCGCAGCGCCGATACCGCGGTCGCCATGCCGATCGCCACCGCCACCGCGATGCCGGCGAGCGCCGCGACCGGGAACGTGATCCCGAAGTTGAAGGCCATGTGCGCGATCGTGAAGCCGGCCGCCCCGGCCAGGCTGAGCTGGACCACCGAGATCTGTCCCACAAAGCCGGTGACGACCACGAGCGACAGCGCCATGAGCGTTCCGATCAGCGTGTTGATCAGCGCCTCGCGGAAGTCGAACGGCAGCACGACCAGGGCCACCGCGGCCACCGCGGCCAGGATCAGCGAGGTGCGGGCCAGGTTCCGCGGGCGCGGCACCGCCGGCAGGCGCCGCTCCACCAGTTCGCCCCGGGCGGGTATCCGCGATCCGCGCCAGAAGAGCACGCCCACGATGATCAGGAACGCGAGCAGGTCGGTGACGCCGGGCAGGGCGACCCCGCCGGACTGCGGGAACCAGGACTGACTCGAGACGTACTGGATCAGCGAGTAGAGGATCCCGATCCCGATGCTCGCGCCGCAGGCGACGCCGAACGACGTGAACCCGGCCAGCAGCGCCGCGGCCAGCGCCGGGATGATCTGGAGCGGCAGCGTCTGCGGGTCAAGCTCGGTGATCGAGGCGGCCAGGATGCCCAGGCCCCCGGCCAGCAGCGCGGCGATCAGCGTGTTGACCAGCGAGATCATGTTCGGCGACAGTCCGCCGAGCATGGCCGCGACCTCGTTCTCCGACGCCGCACGGGTGGCGAGCCCGAACCGGGTCCACTTGTAAACCGCGGCGAGCACCGCCGCGGCCACGATCACCATGCCGGTGAGGATGAACCGGTCCACCGGGACCACCGCGCCGAGCATGTGCACGTCGTTCTGGGGCAGGATGCTCGGCTCGGGCTGGGGCGCGATGCCGAAGGCGAGCAGCATCGCCGCCTGCGCGACCAGCAGCACGCCGAGCGAGGCGACCAGCTTGGCCAGCGGCGCGGAGTTGCGCAGCGGCCGGTACACGACGATCTCGGTGACCGCGCCGACGGCCACCACGAACAGCAGGCTCAGCGGCAGCGCCAGCCAGGTCGGGAGCGAGGCGATCTTCCCGGTGTTCAGCGCCCAGTAGGCATAGCCGCCGAGCATGGCCATCCCGCCGGTCGAGAGGTTGATGATTCCCGACCCGCGATAGGTGAGCACCACGGCCAGCGCGATCCCGGCGATCAGCGCGCCGGAGCCGAGCCCGAGCAGGACGAACAGCAGTATGATTTCCACTCTTTATGTCTCTCGCTCGCCTCCGGGGCGCTTAGGCGCGCCTCCTTCCCTCCTCGCTCGGTCGCGGGCTCCCTCGCCCCTCTTTCGACACCGGTCACGATGGCGGCTGCAGCCAGCCGGCCACCTTGACGAACACGTGCTTGCCCTTGTACTCGAAGAACTGGGTCCGGTCGTTGCAGACCGCCGGGGCCGAGGAGAACTCCCCGCAGTCCAGCGACGGCGCGCCGAGCGCGACCGGCCCGGTGAACGCCTTGGCCTTGGCCAGGATGGCCGAGGCGCTGAGGTGCGCGTAGCCGATCTCGTTCATGAACCGGTCGATGGTGAGGATCTGCGAGAACGAGACGATGTTCCACGGGTCCGGCGCGTCCGCCGGGGTGCTGAACTTCGCCGCCACCTTCATGTAGGCCGGCATGCCCGGATCGGTCGGGTCGCCGAACAGCGAGCTGGCGATCGCATACGTCCAGATCGGGTAGTCGCCGCCAAGGCCGGCCGCGACCTGCCCGTTCAGGCACAGCGGCGCGGAAACGATCTTCTTGGCGTTGGTGATGCCCAGCTGGATCAGGCTCTTGGCCAGGTTCACGCAGCCCGAGGAGTCGCTGTACGGGATCACCATGTCGGCCGTCGTCGCGCCCGCCGCGATGAGCGTTCCGGTCAGGTCGGTCTGGGTTTCGTCGTAGCCGACGGCCTTGACCGTCACGCCGGCCGCCTTGAGCCCCGCCTCGATCGCGGCGGCGCCCTGGGTGATGCCGGCGATGTCCGGGTAGACCAGCGCCGCGGTCTTGGCGTGCAGCACGTCCCTGGCGTAGGTGCCGAACGGGCCGAGCACGTGGGTCACGTCGCCGAACAGGATCACGGCGTTGGGTTGCACGGCATCGGTGGGCGTGGCCGCCACACCGACGATGACCGGCGTCTTCGTCCCGACCGAGGAGTAGAACGGCTGGATGCCGATCGCGACGCCGCCCTCCGCGATCACGTCGATCTTGTTGTTCGCGGCGAACTGCTGGCCGCAGGTGGTGCCCTCCTCCTCGGCGGAGGCGATGAAGCACGTGGACAGCTCGAGCGGGTGGCCGTCTACCCCGCCGAGCTCGGCGTTGATGTACGACACCGCCATCTGCGCGCCGTTGGTGGCCAGCGGGCCGATGGCCTGCGCGCCGCCCTGCTGGTTGAGCCAGCCGATGTAGACCGGCGAGAGCGACGGGTCGGCCTTACCGGCCTTGCCGTCGGTGTAGACCAGGTAGTTGGTGACGGACTTGGACCCGGCTCCGCCCGGTCCCTGGGCCGCGTTCGCGGCCGAGTTGGAATTGCTGGTGGAACTGCTGGAAGGGGTGCTCGAGGTGCTCGAGCTCCCGCAGCCGGCCGCGGCGAGCGCAACCGCTGCGATGGCCGCGATGGCCGCCATTCCGAGCAGCCCTCTGCCACTCTGCCTGCTCATTTCGTCCTCCTGGCGCAGGTACGGCTGCATGAGGCTTGCGAATCTCGCGTACCGGGTCCCCTATCCCGTCCCGGGGACCCCTCGCTTCTCCCGCAAGCGGGGCGCTGCCGTAGCCCAGGCTGGCCAGCCGCCATTCATGACCGCGGTCGTGTCCACTGCTCTCCCTGTCGGGGGGGCTTCGCGTCGGCGTTCTGGGTGCAGCAGCGATCGGTAGAGAACGGCATGTCATTCCGGGATGGCGGCCAGGTGACGGCCGACCGTGCCCCCGGTGAGACACCCATAAGCAAAGACCTGTGAGGGTTACTTGTCAACAATTTAGTCAGTAACATGTCCGTCAGTTTTGTTGATGTTTCGTCGGCTGATGGGTGGGCCCGGTGTCTCGCCAGATAGAGCGGATGGCCAAGTGAGCGGCACTGTCACGCTCGAGGTCGAGCGCCTGAGCGTCGGGTACGACCGCGCGCCAGTGGTGCGCGACCTGACGCTCACGGTGTCCCCCGGCGAGGTCGTCGCCCTGCTGGGTGCCAACGGCGCCGGGAAGACCACCACCCTGCGGGCCATCTCCGGCCTGATCAAGCCGATGGCCGGCGCTGTGCGGCTGGACGGCGCTGATCTCGCGGGCGTCTCGCCGACCGTGCGGGCGCGCCGGGGGATCGTTCACGTGCCGCACGACCGCGGGATCTTTTACGGGCTCACCGTCGCCGAGCATTTCCGCCTGGATGGCGTGTCCGAACCAGCCGACCAGGAGGCGGCGTTCGAGCATTTCCCGGCGTTGCGGGAATTGCGCGGGCGCCGGGCCGGGCTGCTGTCGGGCGGCGAGCAGCAGATGCTGGCGCTGTCCCGGGCGCTCGTGCGAAAGCCGAGGGTCCTGCTGCTTGACGAGCTCAGCCTCGGTCTCGCCCCGCTGATCGTCGAGCGCCTGCTGCCTGTCGTGCGCGACTTCGCCGCCACGAGCGGGGTCGGCGTGCTTCTGGTCGAACAGCACGTGCACCTGGCTCTGAAGATCGCCAGCCGCGGCTACGTGCTCGCGCACGGCGAGCTCGTGGCGGCCGACACCGCCGATCGGCTGAGCAGCGACAACGCGCTGCTCGCCGCCAGCTACCTCGGCGGGTTGCCGAACTGAGCCCGGGCGGGACGCTCGCGCATCGGCTGATCGCGGCCGCGGCCGGGCCCGGGATCGCGGCCTCGGCCGGGCCCGATTATGGCCACTCTTCAGCCCGGAATGGGCCGGTCCAATAACAGGTCTTCTCCCGCGAAACCGGCAGGCACTTGTGGCGGCCAAAACAGCAGAATGTTTAACGCGCCGTCTCGCGGGCGATAAAGCCTTCGCCAGCATAAATGGCTTCCAACGGCCAATGTCCCGCCAATGCCGGTAAATGGATTGGTAATCTATACGGGGGAACTACCGCATGCCAGGACCATGGGGCGACCGCCGCGGGCGGCAAATCTCACATCGCCCGGGCATTACGCTGACAATTGCTTTGTCCGTCGCAGTAGGCGCCGTATCCTTCGCCTTTGCCGGTTACCAGCATGGGGCGCCCGCTTCGTCGGCCTGCACCCGCGCGACCGCGGGGACGCTCGTCGAGTCTGGCTCGCCGGCCGCCGTTGCCGCGGGCGTGGCGCAGGCCCTGTTCGGGTGCGCACCGAGCGCGGTGGTCGCCAACGCGAACCGCCCGGCCGATGTGGCCGCCGCCGTGTTCGTGGCCGAGCGGGCGCATGCGCCATTGCTCCTGTCGCCGCTGGTCACCGGCACGGCCAGCACCGCCTCCTCCAGCAGCGGCGGGAAAGGCGCGCGGCAGGCGCGGCTGACCTCGTCGCTGAGCACCGTCGCGCTGCGCGAGATCAACGACCTGCATCCTCGCAGCGTGCTCGCCGTCGGGCTGACGACCTCGGAACTCTCGGCGGTGATGCCATGGGCGCGCGTCATCACCGAGCCGTCCGGGCTTCCCGTGATGACCCGGCCGGGGCCGCGGGGCCGCGTGGTCGTCCTGGTGCCCGCCGGCCGCTCGGTCTCGGCGATGGCCGCATCGGCCACCGCGGAGTCGGCCGGGGCCACGGTGGTGCCGGTTCGCGGCTACGACCCGCGCGGCGATCCCGCCGCGATTGCCGCCCTGGCCAGGGTCGAGCCGCGACAGGTCGTCGCGGCCGGTACCGGGTTCGGCCCCGCGAGCCGGCTCGCCGCCAGGCTGGCCGTGGCCAGGACCGGGGTCCAGTTGCCGGGCGGCGGCCAGCTCGTCGTGCCCATGCACCGGATCGTCGCGCTCTACGGGCACCCGGGCACTCCCTCTCTGGGGGCACTGGGCCAGCAGGGCGTTGCGGCCAGCGTCGTCCGGGCCAGGCGGGTCGCCGCGCACTATCAGAAGCTGAGCACGGCGCCCGTGGTACCGGCCTTCGAGATCATCGCCTCGGTCGCCACCGGCGCTCCGGGGCCTGACGGCCTGTACTCCTACGAGACGCCGGTCGCCTCACTGCGGCCTTGGGTGACGGCCGCGACCAAGGCCGGGATGTACGTGATCCTCGACCTGCAGCCCGGCAGGGCCAGCTTCCTGGCGGAGGCCAAGGTCTACCGGCCGCTCCTGGAGCTGCCGAACGTGGGCCTGGCCCTGGACCCGGAATGGAGGCTGCAGCCCGGGCAGCTGCCACTGCACCAGATCGGCAGCGTGAGCATCACCGAGGTCAACAGCGTCGTCACCTGGCTGGCCCGGCTCACGGCGCAGTACCGCCTGCCGCAAAAGCTCCTGGAGCTGCACGAGTTCAGGATCGGTGAGATACAGAACCAGCAGCTCCTCGACACCCGTGACGACGACCTGTCCATCGTCATGAACATGGACGGGCAGGGCACGCCGGCCATGAAGCAGCAGACGTGGAACGCCGTTACCTCGACCGCGCCGCCCGGGGTGAGCTTCGGGTGGAAGAACTTCTACGTCAAAGACCAGCCGATGCTGAGCCCGGCACAGACGATGTCCAAGACACCGGAACCCGTGATCATCTCCTACCAGTGACCCAGGTGCCAGGGGGCCGGACTGAGCAGGGGCCCGACTGGGAAGGAGGGGATGGTGGCACCCGCCAGAGCCCGCCCCGGAATCTTCGGCGTTTACATACAGGTCCGTGACCTCAACCGGTCGCTGGGCTTTTACTGTGAGGTCCTGGCTCTCGACGTCCAGTGGACCGACGGCGCGATCGCGGTCCTGCACAGCCGGGTCAATCCCGCCGACACGCTGGTCCTCAGGAACGTGGGCGAGTCACCGTCCCGCGATCTGGGTCAGGCCGGAGTGACACGTGTCTTGTGGCGGGCGAAGGACTCCGCCGAACTCGACCGCGCCCAGGAAAACCTGGCCAGCCTGGAGATTCCCTACGAACGGCACCACGAAGAGGGCTTCGACGGCATCACGCTGCGCGACCCCGACGGGGTCGAGTTCGTCCTGCTGACGGTCATGCCGGAGGGCGAAGGCGAACCGCCGGGCTGGCTGTACTGGTATCGCTGACCCGGGCTCGTCAACGCCGGCGCCCCGGGACATCCGGTGAGGGATGTCCCGGGGCGCCGAACGAGCGCTCCGCTGTCAGCCGCCGAGTTCGGAGAAGATCTGCTCCGCCACCGATGGCCTCACGTCGGAGTCGGTCACGGCCGGCTTCTCGAAGTTCTGCGAGTAGAAGTCGGCCGCCGCGACCGGGTCGGTCTGGGCGTTCAGCTCGCTCACCAGGGACTGGCCGATCTCGTTCGAGTTGTAGAACAGGATGTCCGCCAGTTGCGTCATCATGTCCTGCCCGACGTCGCCCGTGATGATGTTCGAGTTGGGCGCGGCCGAGCTGATCGGGGTCCAGCCGATCAGGCCACCGCCGCCCGAACCGACCGACTCCGGGTCGCCCGCCGACTCGCCGTCCACGCACGAGGCGACGCCCGCGGCCGCCGCGTCCGAGTAGCCGTTCGCCACCAGGTACTGGGCGACGGCCAGCAGGTTGTTGCCGTCGGCGATGTCGCTCTGCACGTCAGCGGTCAGGCTGGTCGAGCTGCCGCTCGATGACGACTGCGTCGGCTGCTGGCTGCTGGTGCTGCTCTGCGAGGAGGCGGCACTGCCGCCGCCCTGCGAGGAGCCAGCGCTGCCGCCCTGCGAGGAGGCGGCGCTGGTGCTGGCGGACGACGGGTCCGACGCGAACTCATCGGACGCCGTCGCGACCACGTGGCGCCGCGGAATCGTCAGCACCTGGCCGACGTAGATCAGGTTCGGGTCGCTGATCTGGTCCTGGTTGGCCACGAACAGCCCGCGCCAGTACCTCCCGTGGCCGTAATACCGCAGTGCGATCCCGAACAGCGTGTCCCCGGCCTGCACCGTGTAGGTACGCGCGGCCGGCGCGGCGGGCTGCACCACGGCGTCCAGGCGAGCCTTGATGACGTGCGGGCTCGTGATGGTGTGCGGGCTCACGTCGGCCAGGGCCTGGTGCAGCTGGGGCGCGGACACGAACGCCGGAGCGGCCGCCAGGGCGCCCGAGACCGCCACGGCCGGGGCGGCCATGCCAGCCCGCTGCGCTGCCTTCGATACTGCCGACGGGCGGCGGTGCCGCCCCCTTGTCCGGTACTTCCTGTCCCTGCTCGGTCCTGCTCCTAGCCTCACAAACCTGCCTTAATCCGGATCTCCGCCCAGCTACTCGGCAAACCCCGCCTCTCACCGGGCCCGACTTTTTTGCTCATCGGGCAGCATGGCAGGACGTTCGGCTCAGTGCAGGTGAATCACCCCAAATAGCTCACTAGGGCTATGAGAGGTATAAACACTAATTCAGACGACTGTCCCTATACCACAAGGCTTTCCGCAACATCGCCCTGCGGCCGGGCCTGACCGGTTATGACCCGTCTGGACGATACGTGACTAGGGGCCTACGAGGGGAGATGTTCGCTGGTCAGCGCGTCGGAGCGGGGCCCACGGCGGCTGGACGAGGGGCGGCCGTCATTCCTCGATGGCACCGCCGATGGCGCGCAGGTGATCGCGGAAGGTCAGCGCGGGGTCCTCCCGGCGCCGGGCCAGGTAGCTCTCGAACCGTAGCTGCTGGCGCAACGGCGTGCCCGACCGGATACGTTCGGCCTGGCGCCGCTCGGCGTCTCGGATCGCCTCCGCCTGCTCGACCACCTCATCCGCGTGGTCGGCGGGCAGGAAGAGCACGCCGTCGTCGTCGCCAAGGACCAGGTCGGCCCGGCCGACGATCCAGTCTCCGATTCTGGCCGAGTCCAGCGCGTCGGGGGCGCGATCGCCCAGCCGCAGCGGCCCGGCCGGGAGCTCGCCCAGGCTGAAGACCGGCAGCCCGATCGCCCGGATGTCCGCCGTATCCCGGTGCAGGCCCCAGATCACCAGGCCTGCCAGGCCGGCCGCCTGGGCCTCGAGCGCCACCAGGTCGCCGACGCAGGCCTCGTCGAGCCGCCCGCCGTTGTCGACCACCAGCACGTCGCCCGGTCCGGCGCCCGCGAACGCCTCGAGGAAGACGTCGACGCTGCCGACGTGCCGGGCCGGGCATACCCGCCCGGCGGCGCGCCC
>JASHUI010000450.1:0-24733 GCA_030040095.1 Streptosporangiaceae bacterium
CGCCGGAAGCGACCGCGCCCAGCACGCGCAGGGTGGCCAGCGCCTCCGGGGTGCCCGACCGCTCGGCGGCCGAGACGATCGCGTCCGCCTGGTCGCCCCCCGAGCCGAGCGCGGCCACGATGTCCGAGCCCCACAGCTCGGCGTCGAGCGGGTACTCCACCTCGGCCAGGACCAGCCGGGCCTCGGTCAGCACGGCCGCGAGCGTGTCGGTCGGCGAGGACCGGGCGAAAACGGCCTCCAGCTCGGGGTCGTCGAAAAGCGAACCAAACGGCTCATCCGGCACCTGCGGACCCATGTCGGCATCCTAGGCCCGGGTGACAGAATCGTCCTCGAACCGCCGGAGAGGATCGCCACGTGAAGCGATGGGGAATCACGCTCCCGCTGCCCGGCATGCCGCTGGCGCAGCAGCGCGAGATCGTCGCGGGGCTGCCCGCCCTCGGCTTCACCGACGCCTGGACCGCCGAGGTCAGCGGCGGCGACGGGTTCACGCCGCTGGTCCTGGCCGCCCAGTGGTCCGGCGAGCTGCGGCTGGGGACCGCCATCGTCCCCGTCTACACGCGCGGGCCCGCACTGCTGGCCATGAGCGCCGCGACCCTGGCCGACCTCGCGCCCGGCCGGTTCGTGCTGGGCATCGGGACCTCGTCCTCGGTGGTCGTCGAGCAGTGGAACGGGATCGCGTTCGACCGGCCGTACCAGCGGGCCCGCGACACGCTGCGCTTCCTGCACGCGGCCCTGGCCGGGGAGAAGGTCACCGAGGACTACCCGACGTTCAGCGTGCGCGGCTTCCGGCTGGACTCCCCGCCCGCCACGCCGCCGGTGATCGCGCTGGCCGCGCTGCGGCCGCAGATGGTCAGGTTAGCGGCGGCCGAGGCGGGCGCGGCCATCACGAACTGGCTGGCGCCGCGGGACGTGCCCAAGGTGCGCGCGGTCGCCGGGCCCGGCTGCGAGCTGATCGCGCGGATCTTCGTCTGCCCCACCTCGGACGCCGGCCTGGCCCGGGCCATCGGGCGGCGCATGATCGCCGCCTACCTGTCCGTGCCCGCCTACGCCGCGTTCCACGAGTGGCTGGGCCGGGGCGAGGCCATGCGGCCGATGCGGGAGGCGTGGGCGGCCGGCGACCGCAAGGGCGCCCTGGCGAAGATCGACGACGCGCTGGTCGACGCGCTGGTGGTGCACGGCGCCCCCGAGGACTGCCGGGAACGCGTGGCGCAGTACCAGGCCAGCGGGCTGGACACGCCGGTCATCGCTCTGGTACCGCCGCCGGGAACCGACGCGGCCGCGGTCGCCGGCCTGATCGGCCGGCTCGGCGCGGTCAGAACTTGATGACCCCGCGCAGTACCCGCCCGGCCTCGATGTCCGCGTAGCCCTGGTTGACCTGATCGAGCCGGTAGGTCTGCGTGATCATCTCGTCGAGTTTCAGTATGCCGTCGCGGTAGAGGCCCAGCAGCAGGGGGATCTGCACCCGGGGACTCTCCGACCCGTACAGGCACCCCTTGATCTGCTTGTTCATCATCGAGAGCAGGAACAGGTTGATGTCGGCCTGTGACTGGGCTATCGGCGCCACCGAGGTGACCACGCAGGTCCCGCCCTTGGCCGTGAGCGTCAGCGCGGGCTCGAGCAGCTCGCCGCGCATGACGCCGAACGTGCAGATCACCGAGTCGCACATCGCTCCCCAGGTCAGCGCGCCGACTTCGGCGATGGCCTCGTCCAGCGAGGCGTACACGTGGGTGGCGCCGAACTGCTGGGCGTGCTCGCGCCGGAACGGCGAGGGGTCGACGGCGATGATGCGCCGCGCCCCCGCGATGCGCGCCCCCTGCACCGCGCTCATGCCGACCCCGCCGACGCCCAGCACGGCCACGGTGTCGCCCGCCCGGACTCCGGCCCGGTTCACCGCCGAGCCGAACCCGGTGGCCACCCCGCAGGAGACCAGGGCGACCGCGGGCCACGGGATGTCCGGATCCACCTTCACCACCGAGGACTCCGCCAGCAACTGCCGTTCCGAGAACGCGCCGAGCTGCGAGAACCGGGCGACCGGCTCGCCCCCGATCCGGTGCGCGACCCGGCCGTCGGTGATCATCCCGGTGTCGAAGAGCTTCATGCCCGTGTCGCACAGGTACGCCCGGCCGGCCAGGCAGCTCGGGCAGGAACCGCAGGAAGGGATGAACGCCAGCGCGACGTGATCTCCGGGCGCCACGGACGTCACGCGGTCGCCGACGGCCACGACCTCGCCCGCGCCCTCATGGCCGCAGATCACCGGGTAGTGCGGGAGCGGCAGGTCGCCGCTGCGCACGTGCTCGTCCGAGTGGCACAGCCCGCAGGCGCGCAGTTCGACCAGGACCTCGCCCGGGCCCGGGTCGTCGATCTCGACCGTATCGATCTTGTAGTCCTGGCCCGGTCCGTAGAGCAGCGCCGCGCGCGTAGTGATCACCGATGAACCCCACCCTCGCTAGGCCCGTCGCCGGCCGGCAGGCGGTACTAAAGTAGAACAGGTTTCAGTCAGCCGGTGCAAGGCGGAGCGAGGACGTATGGGCAGGCTGGACGGCAAGGTGGCCCTGATCACCGGCGGCGCCCGGGGCATGGGCAAGTCGCACGTGCGGCACTTCGTGGCCGAGGGGGCCAGGGTCGTCTTCGGCGACGTGCTGGACGACCGGGGCGAGTACCTGGCGGCCGCCGTCGGCGAGCAGTCCTGCCGGTACGTGCACCACGACGTGACCGACGAGGCGGGCTGGGCGGCCGCCGTGGCCGCGGCCACCGAGGCCTTCGGCCGGCTCGACGTCCTGGTCAACAACGCCGGCGTGCTGAGGTTCGGCGCGATCGCGGACATGCCGCTGGCCGACTTCCGGCACGTCCTCGAGGTCAACGCCGTCGGCTGCTGGCTGGGCATGAAGGCGGTGATCGAGCCGATGAAGGCCGCGGGCGGCGGGTCGATCGTCAACATCTCCTCGATCGAGGGATTCGCCGGGGCCGCCGGGCTGTCCGCCTACAGCGCCAGCAAGTTCGCGGTGCGCGGCATGACCAAGGTCGCGGCCCAGGAGCTCGGCCGGTTCGGCATCCGGGTCAACTCGGTGCATCCCGGCGGCGTGCTCACCCGGATGACCCTGGAGCACGCCGCGACCTACGACCAGTCGGCCGGCACGGCGTTCCTGCAGTCGCTGCCGATCGCCAGGTTCGCCGAGCCGGTCGAGATCTCCCGGCTGGTCGCCTTCCTGGCCTCCGATGACTCGTCCTACTCGACCGGCAGCGAGTTCGTCGCCGACGGCGGCGTGCTGAGCGGCCCGGGCTACTGAACCAGGCGACCTTCGAGGACCCGAGAGAGCGGCCACAACGTGAACGACTCCACCAGGCTGGACGGCAAGACAGCGATCGTCACCGGCGCGGGCCAGGGCCTGGGCCGGGCCGAGGCCATCGGGCTGGCCCGCGCCGGGGCCCGGCTCGTCCTCAACGACCTGCCCGGGCCGGCCGTCCAGGACACCGCCGGTGAGATCGCCGCGGTCGGCGGCCAGGCGGTGATCTGCGCCGCGGACATCGGGGAATGGTCCACCGGCGAGCGGCTGGTGGCCGCCGCGGTCGAGTACTTCGGCGGCCTGGACATCCTGGTCAACAACGCCGGGGTGCTCCGCGACCGGATGATCTTCTCGATGTCGCAGGAGGAGTGGGACCTGGTGCTGCGGGTGCACCTGCGCGGCCACTTCGTGACCACCAGGCACGCCACCGCGTACTGGCGCGAGGCGAGCAAGCGGGCCGGCGGGCCGGTGTACGCGAGCATCGTCAACACCTCGTCCGAGGCCTTCTTGCTCGGCTCGGCCGGGCAGCCGAACTACGCGGCGGCCAAGGCCGGGATCGTCGCCCTCACCGTGGTCACCGCGCGCAGCTGCGCCCGCTACGGCGTGCGCGCGAACGCGATCTGCCCGCGGGCCCGCACCGGCATGACCGCCGGCCTGATGGGCGCGCCGCCGGGCGCGGGCCCGGACCCGCTCGCCCCGGAGCACGTGGCGCCGCTGGTGACCTACCTGGCGGGCCCGGCGGCGGCCGGGATCACCGGCGAGGTGTTCGTGGTGCACGGCGGGGTGGCCGCGGTGATGGAGCCGCCCCGGGTGCGCACGGTGTTCCTGGCCCACGAGCACGGCTCGGCCGACGGGATGTGGACCCTCGACGCGGTGGCCGGCGCGCTGGCCCCGATGGCGGCCAGTGAGCCGCCGACGGTGGGCTTCGCCTGCGAGGACACGCTCCCCCTGGCCGCGGAAACGATCGGCTTCCCGTCCGTTCCCGGGTCAGTTCCGCCTGAACGCGAAGCCCCGGGGCCATGAAGCAGCGCGATCGGGTGGCCATGACGCCGGACGAGACGGCCGCGTTCCTGGCGGCGGGGCGGAAGGTGCAGCTGGCCACGATCAACCGCGACGGCACGCCGCACCTGGTCACGATGTACTACGTGCTGACCGGCGGGAAGATCACGTTCTGGACCTACCGCGCCTCGCAGAAGGCGCGCAACCTGGCCAGGGACCCGCGGGTCACCTGCCTGGTCGAGGCGGGCGAGCAGTACTTCGACCTGCGCGGCGTCCAGGTGCGGGGCCGGGTCCGGCTGATCGACGACCCGGCCGAGGTGCGGGAGGTCGGGCTGCTCATCGCGGGCGTGATGGCAGGCCCGCAGACGGGCTCGCTGGAGGACTACGAGGACTACGTGGCGCACGCGGCCCGCAAGCGGGTCGCCTTCGTGGTGGAACCGGACCAGGTCTCCTCCTGGGACCACGCCAAGCTGCTGCCCGCCGGCTGAGCCGGCCTACGGCGCGATCCGGTACTCCTCCAGCAGCCGGCGGCCGATGATCATCTTCTGGATCTCGGCGGTGCCCTCGCCGATCAGCAGCATCGGCGCCTCCCGGTACAGCCGCTCGATCTCGTACCCGGCGCAGTAGCCGTAGCCGCCGTGGATGCGCAGCGAGTCCTCCACGACCTGCACGCAGTACTCGGAGGCCAGGTACTTGGCCATGCCGGCCTCGAGGTCGCCCCGCCCCGACTCCTTGGTCCTGGCGGCCATCACCATCATCTGGTGCGCGGCCTCGACCTTGGTCGCCATCTCGGCCAGCCTGAACTGTATGGCCTGGTGCTCGGCGATCGGCTTGCCGAACGTGTGCCGCCGCTGCGCGTAGTCGACGGCCAGCTCGAACGCCCGCAACGCCACCCCGCAGCCGCGGGCGGCCACGTTGACCCGGCCGACCTCGACGCCGTCCATCATCTGGTAGAAGCCGCGGCCGGGCTCGGCGCCGAGCACCCTGGCGGCCGGGATGCGGACGCCGCTCAGGATCAGCTCGGTGGTGTCGATGCCCTTGTAGCCCATCTTGTCGATCTTCCCGGGCACGGTCAGGCCCGTGGCCAGGCGGTTGGCTCCGTACCCTGGCTCCTTCTCGATCAGGAACGTGGTCAGGTTGCGGTGCGGGGCGGGCTGGCCCTCGTCGGTCCGGGCCAGCAGCGCGACCAGGTTGGAGGTGGCGCCGTTGGTCAGCCACATCTTCTGCCCGGTCAGCAGGTAGTCCTCCCCGTCGCGCTCCGCCCTGGTCGCGATCGCGGACACGTCCGAGCCCAGTCCCGGCTCGGACATGGAGAAGGCGCCCCGCACCTCGCCGGCCGCCATCCTCGGCAGGAAGTAGTCCTTCTGCTCGGCGGTCCCGTGCCGGGCGATCATGTGGGCGACGATGACATGCGTGTTGATGATGCCCGACACCGACATCCAGCCCCGGGCGATCTCCTCGGCCACCAGGGCGTACGTGAGCATCGACTCGCCCAGGCCGCCGTACTCCCCGGCAATGGTCAGCCCGAACAGGCCCAGCCGCCGCATCTCCTCGACGATCTTGGCCGGGTACTCGTCTTGGTGTTCCAGCCCGGTCGCGACCGGGATGATCTGCTCGTCCACGAACTCACGCACGGTGGCCAGGATGTCCCGCTGGATCTCGGTCAGCCCGTCGGTCCGGGCCAGGGGTCCCACGTCCGTCACCCGGTCCCGGGCGGCTCGAACTTCGAGGTCCTGTGCATGCCCGCCGCCCGGCCCTTGCCCGCGACCACCAGGGCCATCTTGCGCGACGCCTCGTCGATCATCTCGTCGCCGAGCATCGCCGCGCCCCGGGCGCCGCCCGCCCGCGACGTGTACCAGTCGTAGGCGTCCAGGATCAGCTCGGCGTGGTCGTAGTCCTCCTGGGACGGCGAGAAGATCTCGTTGGCCGCCGCGATCTGATCCGGGTGCAGCACCCACTTGCCGTCGTAACCGAGCGCGGCGGACCGCCTGGCCACCTCCCGGAACCCGTCGACGTTGCGGACCTGGAGATAGGGGCCGTCGATGGCCTGCAGGTCGTGGCTGCGGGCGGCCATCAGGATGCGCATCAGCACGTAGTGGTAGGCGTCGGCCGGGTAGCCGGGCGGCTGCTCGCCGACCACCAGCGACCTCATGTTGATCGACGCCATGAAGTCGGCCGGGCCGAAGACGATGGTCTGCATCCGCGGCGAGGCGGCGGCGATGGCGTCCACGTTGACCAGGCCCCGTGCGTTCTCGATCTGGGCCTCGATCCCGATCCGGCCGGGCGCCAGGCCGGTCGCCTTCTCGATCTGGGTGAGCAGCAGGTCCAGCGCCACGATCTGCCCGGCGTCCTGCACCTTCGGCAGCATGAGGCAGTCCAGGCTGGCCCCGGCCCCCTCGACCACCGTGATCACGTCCTGGTAGGTCCATTCGGTGGTCCAGTCGTTGACCCGGACCACGCGGGTCTTTCCCGACCAGTCCCCGTGGTTCAGCGCGTCCACGACCATGTGCCTGGCGCTGTGTTTCACCAGCGGCGAGACGGCGTCCTCGAGGTCAAGGAACACCTGGTCCGCGGGCAGGCTCTGGGCCTTCTCGAGGAACCGCGGGTTGCTGCCCGGCACGGCCAGGCACGACCGGCGCGCGCGGGGCCGGCTGATCGGTGTCATGTCAGGAGCCAAGCATCCGCCGGCCCGGGCCTCAACCCCGGCCCGGGCCTCAACCCGGGCCCCCGCTGCAACCCCGGCCAGGCTCCCCTTTTGTTCTCGTAGTTCGCAAATCGCTTACTTTCCCGCCATACTTGCGTATCCTGGCTTGCACAAGCCGGGCTAACAGCTGTAAAGCGTCCATTGTTGCACCGGACATTGACGCACCGACCTCAGCTGGCGGGGGTACGTGATGACGGAAATGGGAGCGGTTGAAAGCGCCCAGGGCGAGGACCGGTCGTCCTACCAGGACGTCGTGCCCTGGACCGCGGACGACTTCGGGTTTACCAAGGCCACCGAGGCCACCGGCTGGACCGACCCCACGTTCGCCGCGAACTGGGCCAATCTTCGCGCCGAGGGGAAGCCGCGCGGCGCGTACCACTTCTTCCACCCATCGATAAGCGCCACGGCTCAGGCCGACTTCTTCCTCTCCTTTGTCCGGGCGAACGGCGGCCTGGAGCCCGGCGACATGCTCATGATCGATACCGAGATCACGGTCGGGGCCGACGGCATCGAGGTGTTCAGCGATCCGGCCCAGGCGGGCCTGCGTTCGAACGTCCCGCCGAGCGGCACGCTGGCCAGCCCGGCGCTGGTGGACTCCGGCACGCTGACGTTCTTGGAGACCGTGCGCTCCTCCCTTGTCCACCCGGAGCGCCACCCGCTGGTCGTCTACACCAACCTGTCGGTCGGATCGCTGCTGACCAGCTGCACTCAGTTCAACCTGTTCATCGCCTACCCCTCCCTCACCGCCCCGCCCAGCGTCGCGCCGTGGCCGAACTGGCGTTTCTGGCAGTGGGAGTTCGGCGGCGGTCCGGGCGGCGGGGACCGGGACGCCTACAACGGGACGCAGGCGGCGCTGATGGCCTGGCTTGACACGTTCAAGTCCGCCACCGTCGTCGCTCCCCCGGGTTCGTCCGCTCCCCCGGGCTCGACCGCTCCCCCGGGCTCGACCGCCACGCCAGCCCAGCCCAGTTCTCCGGCCGGCTCAGGGAGCTAGCCCGCCGCGGCTTGCCCCATTGTCGTCAGCGTGCGGCGGAGGTTCTTCTGTGACCGAAAAGACACCAGATTCGCCGGCAGCCACCCAGGTAGCAACGGCCGAATCCAGCGCGACGGATACGGCGGCGACGCAGGTCAGCGAAACCGACGACGGTTCTTCGCCGAACGCCGAGGCAACCCAGGTCAAACCACAAACCGGACGCGAACTGCCGGACTACCAGACATTCAAGGGCTGGTGGTTCTTTGTCGCGCTCGTGTTCCTGGCCGCGGCGGCCGTGGTGTGCGTTCTTGTGGGCCGGGGAACAACCTTCAGCCTCGCGCACCGGGAGGCGGCGGCGTGGGGCGGCTTGCTCGTGGTCGCCGCGCTCGCCGTCTGCGCCCAGGTGATCCTGCTCTGGTATCAGTATCAGATGACCCGCTCGGGAGGCGGGCAAAGCGCGTCGACGGTGGGGTTTCGCCGCCGAGGGCTCAAGGCCGCAGTCATCGGGCAGGACGGCAGGGCCTCGACGAGCAAGACGCAGGTGGTGCTGTGGACCGCCGGGGTGACGTGGGCGCTGGTGGACCTGCTTTTGCTGGCGCGAGCGTACCCGGGCGGGAACCTTTTCAGCGGCGCCGTCACGACAAACTGGCGGCCGGAGTACCTCGTCCTGCTCGGCCTGCCGGTGGCGGCAGCGACCACGGCCAAGGCCGCCGTAACGAGCAGCAATCAGGGCCGCGGCCCGCTCACTCCCGAGAAGGCGCAAGCGGTGGCCTCCAGCCGCAACCGCATGTACGTGCGTGAGTCAGTTCCCAATGGAGTCTGGGGCTTCGTGACGGGACTGGCAGAACTCCTCACCGCGGATGACGGCACCGTCGCCTGGGCGGATCTGCAGTACGTCATATTCACGCTGATCACGCTCGTTTACTTCGTCACGCAGGTTCTGGCTCAGCCCCGCAATGGGCTGCCCCCTGTTCCCGCCGCGCTCCTGACCTTGATGGGAATTTCCGCGACCGGTTATGCGGCCAACAAGATTGTTAACACGATGGGATCACCGGTCTAGACGAGTAAGTCCACCACGCCCAGGTCGCGCAGATCCCGCTCGACCAGATCGCGTTCTGGGACCAGCAGATCGCTCGCCCGGCTCGATGGAGCAGTCCCGCAGGCTGCCGGAGCTTATCCTGTGGCAGGATGCAGTGCGGTGGCCGGGAATGAAATCGAGACCAGACCCTTTGCGAGCCGGACGGCATCCGGGGGGCGCAGCAGTCCGTCCGCGGCGGGCTTCTGATGAGTCCTGCACGCTGGTCGATGATCTGCGAGGCGCTGGACTGGCAGATGCCCGCAGCTGCCGTGCTGCGGCTGGTACGCGGTGACGCGTACCCGGCCGCGCTGACGGGGACCTGGGCGGGCGGCAGCGACATCGTCTGCTCCGAGCCGGCGGTCGTCTGCTGCGCGCCCGGGCAGCCGTGGGATGCGCTGGACCGGCCGTGGCCGGCCAGGCCGACGGGCGATTGCCCGGCATTCGGCGGCGGGTGGATCGGCTACCTCGGAACCGGCCTGACGGGCGAGGTGCTGCCCGTTCCGCCGCCGCCGGGCGCCCGGCGGCTGCCGTCGTGGTGGCTCGGCTACTACGATCACGTGCTGCGTCGTGACCGGGCGTCGGGGCGGTGGTTCTTCGAGGCGCTCGCGACACCGGAACGGGCTGGCACGCTGCAGGCCCGGCTGGCCGAGTTCCGCGACCGTGCCCGCCGGTCGCCGGCGGAGCCGCGCGGCTATTCCTGCGGGGAGTTCCGGATCATCCCCTCCCCGGCCGGGCACCGGTCAGCGGTCCGCCGGGCGATCGGCTACATCCGCCGTGGCGATATCTTCCAGGCCAATATCTGCCTGCGGCTGGAGGCCGGATTCGACGGCGACCCGCTAGACGCCTTCTGCGCGACCGTGACCCTGCTGGATCCGCCGTATGCGGCGTTCCTGTGCCCGGCCGACGGCTGCGCGGTGGCAAGCCTGTCGCCTGAGCTGTTCCTGCGGCGGAACGGCACCGCCGTGTCCTCGCGACCGATCAAGGGGACCCGGCCGAGGCCAGAAAGACCAGAGGATGCGACCGCTGAGCTGGCCTGGCTACAGCGCTCAGCCAAGAACCGGGCCGAGAACGTCATGATCGTCGACCTGATGCGCAGCGACCTGAGCCGGATCTGCGTGCCGGGCAGCGTCGTGGTGCCCGGGCTCGCTGCCGGGGAACCGCACCCGGGCGTCTGGCACCTGGTCTCCGAGGTCGCTGGTCAGCTCAGTCCCGGTGCGGGCGACGGCGACCTGGTCCGGGCCGCGTTCCCGCCCGGATCGGTGACCGGCACCCCGAAGGTGCGGGCCGTCGAGATCATCGGCGAGCTGGAGGCGACGCCACGGGAGGTCTACACCGGCGCGATCGGGTACCGCAGCCCCGTAGCCGGGCTGGAACTCAGCGTCGCCATCCGCACTTTCGAGTTCAGCACTGGCCGGGTCTGGCTCGGCGCCGGCGGCGGCATAGTCGTGGCCTCGCGGCCGGGCGAGGAGTACCGGGAGTGCCTGGCCAAGGCCAGCCCGCTGATCGCCGCCCTGGGCGGACGCATCGCCCTCAGGCCAGCCTCGCCGCAGGCGAAGGGGGCCGGCCCGGCGCAGGGCTTTCCGGCGTGGTGCGATCCGGCCCTGCTGCCCCGACCGGCGGCCGGGATCTTCACCTCGGTTGCAGTCCGGGACGGCACTGCCGACCGGCTCGGTCACCACCTGAGCCGTCTGGACGGCAGCGCGCGGCTGCTGTTCGGCAAGCCGCTGCCGCCCCGGCTGGCCGATGACCTGGCCGGGTGCCTGGCACGGCGCCCCACCGGCAGGCTCCGTATCACTGTGCGGCCGCTCGGCGGACCCTTGCACGCCACCATCGAAGTCGTCCCCCTCGACAGCCCGCCGGGCCCGGTGGATCTCGTCCCAGTCGTCATCCCCGGCGGGATCGGCGGCCACAAATGGGCTGACCGCCGTCTCCTCGCCCAGCTCGCGCGAGCCGCGGCCAGCGAGCCAGCCGCGTTCCTTCTCATCGAAGACACCGACGGTCAAGTGCTCGAGGCGGACAGGGCCAGCGTCTTTGCTGTCACCGGCGGCGTGCTGCGCACAGCGCCGGCAGACGGCCGACTGCTGCCGGGCGTCACGCGCGCAGCGGTGCTCCGCCTCGCTGCAGCCGCCGACCTGCACGCTGAGGTCACGCCGCTCACTCGGCGCGATCTGGCTGCCGCCAGCGAGGTCTTCCTTACCAACTCGGTCCACGGCCTGCTGCCCGTCCGCTCGGTGGCCGGCACGGTGATACCCGCCGGACCCGGGCCCGCCACCGTCCGGCTGGCCGCAGCGCTGGCCGCCGACATGGCAGATTCCGCCGGCCCAGGGCCCAGGGCTCGCCGTGACCACGTTCCGCGAACCGTCCGGTGCGAGCCAGCTCCGGCCAGCCGCAGCGCGACCACGACGACGGTCGTGATCGTCGACAACTATGACTCCTTCACCTACAACCTCGCGCACTACCTGGCATCGGCGGGCTGCACCGTCGAGGTTGTACGCAACGACGAGGTCACCGCCGGTCACATCACGGACCGCCGCCCCGCCGGAGTCGTGATCTCCCCCGGACCCTGCGCGCCCGGCGACGCCGGGATCAGCATCGACATGGTCCGCGCGTGCGCGGCCTCCGGCATTTCGCTGCTCGGGATCTGCCTAGGGCATCAGGCCATCGCCGCAGCCTACGGCGCGGCGATCATCGCCGCGCCAAGGCCAGTGCACGGCCAGACATCGGTGATCACCCACGATGGCCGCGGCCTCTTCGAGGGCCTGCCGCGCCGGTTCACCGCCACCCGCTACCACTCCCTGATCATTGGCGAGCAGACCCTTCCCCCGTGCCTCCAGGTCGCCGCGCGGACCCGCGGCGGGATACCGATGGCGCTGCGGCACGCCACCCTGCCCATCGACGGTCTGCAGTTCCACCCCGAGTCCATCCTCACCGGCCCCGGCCAGACGATCATGACCAGTTTCGCCAGGCAATGCGCACGCGCGGATTAGGACCGCAGGCGCGATCATTCGCAGGGAACTCGCGTCGCCAGGCCCGGCTACCAGCCGACCGCGCCGTCCGCGAGTTCACGGATCAGGTCCGCGTGCCCGTTGTGGCGAGCGTACTCCTCGATCATGTGGACGTAGATCCAGCGCAGGGAGCAGGGTTCACCCACCGGGGTGAGGCCGGTGTCGTCGAGGCTGCGGGCGGCGGCCGCCTCCCGGCTCGCCTGGCACTCGTCCTGCCACGCGGCCAGGTCGGCGTCCCACCGCGCGCCGTCGAGGGGGATCAGTTCGCTGTCCTCGACGGCGGGGTCGAACCAGATGTACGGGGCGCCGGGCTCCCGCTGCAGGATTCGCCTGAACCACAAGCGCTCGACCTCGGCCATGTGGCGGACCAGGCCGTGCAAGGACAGCCTGGAGGTCGCCACGGGGCGCGCCTTGCGCGCGTGATCGTCAAGCCCCTCGCACTTGAGCAGCAGCGTCGCCCGGTGGAACTCCAGCCATGCCTCGAGCGTCTCCCGCTCGCCCAGACCGTCCGCGGGCGGCTCGGTCCGCCTGGGGTCCTCTAGGTCTTTCACCATGAGCCGGAGCCTACCGGCCCGCCCGGGCGGGGTCTGGGACGATTCCGGGTGGTTCAGGCCTGTCCCTGGAATGGCTCGATGAGCTGGCCGCCCAAGAGCCGCAGGGCGGGCCGCGCCGAATCGTCCTGCTCGACCGGGACCGGCCGGCCAGCCAGCCCGGTAGCTCCCGCGGCATCGCCGCGAGAGGGGAAGACCGCACGGCCGGCCAGCAGGTCCCAGATCGTCAGCACGACGCCGAGGTTGACCCGCTGAGTGTCCGGCGCATGGTGCAGCCGGTGGTAGGCGGGGCTCACCACTATCCGGCCCACCGGGCCGAACGTCCAGCGCAGGTTGGCGTGCTGCAGAGTGCCGATGCAGACATAGATCGTGATCACCACCGGAGCGATCGCTCGCGTCGGCATCAGGGCCACGACCGGGACCGCCGCCAGCAGGAACCCGGTGGTGTGCATGAGAGGGTGAGCACGGAACGACGTCAGCACGCTCAGCTCCTCCTGGCTGTGATGCAGAGCGTGAAAACGCCAGAGGAAACCGAGCCGGTGATCGGCGTAGTGAGCCAGCCAGTTGGCCCCGTCCATCGCCACGACGGTGAGCGGGACCAGCAGCCACCCTGGCCAGTGCTGCGCCGGCCGCAGCTCGATCCATCCCGCGTACCTGCTGATCAGTGCCGCCGCGCCGACGCTGAGCAACGTCATCAACGGGATCACCACGATCGCGTGCATGGCCACGAAGCAGGCATCCTGGACGTGGCCGCGGGCCAGGACGGCGCGACGCTCCGCGGGCCATATCCGCTCGCAGATCCCGGTCACCACAACCAGCCCCACCAGCAGCGGAGCGGCGAGCTCGGCCCGCCCGGCCGAGAGCACCGTCTCCAGACGGCCCTGCCGGAGCAGATCGGCGACGGCGGCCCACAAGACGACGACGGTCACGGCGGCCACCCCGAACGAGGACGGGCACAGACGCCGCCACCACGCGGGCCGGATCGCGGCCAGTCTGGGCTCCACCTCGGCCCGCGATGCAGACACCAATCTCCTCACCTCATGGCACGGCCAAGACTGCGCTCCCTTCGACCAAACGAACGCGGCACCCGGCTGGTTCGATGCAGGTCGACCCGTTTCCGCGGCCGGGCCCGGGCCAGGATGACGCCGGCCAGGACGATGACGCCGCCCGCCAGCTCGACCGGGCCGGGGATCTGGCCGAGCCAGACGGCGCTGATGACGATCGCGGCGGCGGGGACCAGGTAGAGGCTGAGCGTGACGCGCCCGACATCCATGCGCGCCATGGCGTAGGCCCACAGCACGAACCCGGCCGCCGACGGCGCGATGCCGAGGTAGACGGCCGAGCCGATGACCGGAGCGGTGGCGTGCGGCAGCGCCGACAGCAGGGATCCGGTCCAGGGCAGGATGCACAGCGTTCCGGCCCACATCGCGTAGACGGTGACCTCGAAGCTGGAGTAACGGCGCAAGAGCGGCTTCTGGGCCGTGTGGAAGATCGCCTGGGCGATGGCCGCGGCCAGCACGATCAGCGAGGCCGCGCCGAAGCCGAGGCCGTGAGATCCGGCGATGACCGCCGTGCCGGCGAGCGCGACGGCGCTGCCGGCCCACCATCGCCGGCCGGGGCGCTCGCCAAGGAAGCAGGCGGCGAGCAGCCCGGCGAAGACCGGCACCGTGGCCACGAGCAGGCTGGCCGTGCCCGCGGGCACGACCCGCTCGCCGGTGTTGAGCAGCAACTGGTAGGCGGTCATGCCGGCCAGGCCGCACAGCGCGATCAGGGGCAGGTCCCTGGCCCGGGGCCGGCGTATCCGCAGCAGCGGCGCGACCAGGGCCAGCGCCAGGGACGCCACGGTCAGCCGGGCGACAGACAGCCCGCCCGGCCCGAGCTGGCGGACCGCGACCGTGATGGCGGGGAAGGCACTTGCCCACAGCAGCACCGTCCCGGCGGCGGCCAGCTGCGCGAGACCCTTGGCAGAACCCACGAGCACAGCCTGTCCCGGCCAGAATATTCACGTCCAGTTATAAAAATTAGAGCCAATGATAAGCTTCACTTCATGCTTGATGTGCGGCGCCTGCGGATCCTGCACGCCGTCAGCGCGTACGGGTCGGTGACGGCGGCGGCCGCTGCGCTCGGCTACTCGCCGCCGGCCATCTCCCAGCAGCTCGCCGCCCTGGAGCGGGAAGTGGGCATACGGCTGACCGAACGCGCTGGCCGGGGTATCGAGCTGACCACGGCGGCCACCATCCTGGTCGCGCACACCGACGCGCTGCTGACCCAGCTCGGCGAGGCCGAAGCGGCGGTGGCCGCGCTGCGCGATCAGGTGGCCGGGCGGGTCACGCTGGCCGCGTTCCCCTCGGCCGCGGCCGAGATCGTGCCGGCCGCGTGGGCCGCGCTGGCAGGCGCCGCACCGCATGTACAGATCGACCTGACCGAAATGGAGCCCGAGGAAGCGCTCCCCGCCGTGCTCCGCGGCCAGGCCGACGTGGCCATCGCCCACGAATACGACCTGCTCCCCCGGCCCATCGACCCGCTCTTCGAACGGCGCGAGCTGCTCACCGACCCGGTGCTCGTCGCCGTGCCCGCCGACTGGCCCGACGCCGGGCCGGTGCGCCTCGGCTCGCTGGCGGGCCGGCCGTTCCTGGCCCCGCGCGGCAACACCGGCTGCGGCGAGATGATCCAGCGAGCCTGTGCCCGGGCCGGGTTCGCCCCCCGGGCTGTCGCCCGGGCCACCGACTTCCAGGTCCTGCTCAACCTGGTCGCGGCCGGCGCCGGCGTCACCCTCGTCCCCCGGCTGGCCGCCCGCCACGCTCCGCCCGGCGTTCGGCTGCTATCCCCGGCCGAGCCGGTCACGCGCCAGGTCTTCACCGTGAGCCGCCGCGGCGGCGACCGCAAGCCCGCGGTCCGGGTCGTCCTCGACGCCCTGGCCGAGCACGCCGCGGCCCAGGGAGGATGTCTCACATCATCTCGTCGGTGAAGGGCAGCAGGACGGTCTTCAGCTCGGTGTAGGCCTCGATCGCCGGGCGCCCGCCCTCCCGGCCGAGGCCGGACTGCCGGTAGCCGCCGAAGGCGGCGTGCGGCTCGAGCTGGTAGCCGTTGATGCCGACCGTGCCGGCCCTGATCGCCTTGGTCATCCGCATCGCGCGCTTGATGTCGCTGGTCCACACCGTGGCCGCCAGGCCGTACTCGGTGTCGTTGGCGATCCGCACCGCCTCGTCCTCGTCGCCGAACGGTATCACCGACAGCACCGGGCCGAAGATCTCCTCCCGGGCGATGCTCATGTCGTTGGAGACGTCGGTGAACAGCGTCGGCGTGACGAAGTTGCCCGCGGCCAGGTCACCCTCGGCCCGGGTGCCGCCGGTGACCAGCCGGGCCCCGTCGGCCTGGCCCTCGGCGATCAGCGCGAGTACCCGCTCCATCTGCCGGGTGTTGATCAGTGGCGACGACGTGACCGCGGGGTCGAACGGGCTGCCGTAGCTGACCATCCCGCCGATCATCTCCGCCATGGCCAGGAACTCGTCGGCCACGTCCCGGTGCACCAGCGCCCGCGTCTGCGCCAGGCAGACCTGCCCGGACAGGCCGAGGGTGACCGTGCCCATCGTGATCGCCGCGGCCGAGGACACGTCGGCGTCGGCGAACACCAGCGCCGGGCTCTTGCCGCCCATCTCCAGGCTGACCCGCTTGAACCCGTCCGCCGACGCCTGCACGATCTTGCGGCCGACCGCCCGGCTGCCGGTGAACGAGAGCTTGTTGACCATGGGGTGGTTGATCAGCGCGTCGCCCGTCGGCTCCCCCGGGCCGGTGACCACGTTGAGCGCCCCGGGCGGGAGCCCGGCCTCCTCGATCAGCCGGGCCAGGCGCAGCACCGCGAACGTCGCGTACTCCGACGGCTTCAGCACGACCGTGCACCCGGCGGCCAGGGCCGGGGCCAGCTTCTGCGCCGACAGCAGCAGCGGCGCGTTCCACGGGACCACCGCGCCGACCACTCCGACCGGCTCGCGCAGCGTCATGACCAGGTGATCGCCGCCCTGGTACGGCGGCAGCGTCTCCCCGGCCAGCTTGTCCGTCCAGCCCGCGTGGTGGTCGAAGACGTCGGCCACGAACGCCGCCGAGGTCGCGTACACCGCGCCGAAGCTCAGCGGCACGCTGTTGTCCAGCGCCTGCAGCTTCAGCAGCTCGTCGCCGTGCTCGCGGACCAGGTCGGCGACCCGGCGCAGCACCCGGATCCTCTCGCTGGCCCGGGCCCGCGGCCACGGCCCCTCGTCGAAGGCCCGCCGCGCGGCGCGCACCGCCCGGTCCACGTCCCCGGCCCCGGCCACCGGGAACGAGGCGACGTCTTCCCCGGTCGCCGGATGGCGGTGCTTCCAGACCTCGCCGCCGGCGGCCGCGACCCACTGCCCGTCGATCAGCATCAGTCCGCCGGACAGGCCGAGCTCGTCGCGGTGCGCTGTGATCGATGCGACCATCTCCGGGCTCCTCAGTAGAACACGTTCTATTTGCCGGGAGCGTACACCGCGGATCGCCGGAGCAGCCAGTAACGTACCGGCCATGGGGATCCAGCTGCGCAGCGCGGACGACGTCGCCGCCGAGCTGCGCCCCGGGATGACGATCGGGATCGGCGGCTGGGGCTCCCGGCGCAAGCCCATGGCCCTGGTCCGGGCCATCCTCCGGTCCGGCCTGGCCGACCTGACCGTGGTCTCCTACGGCGGGCCCGACGTCGGCCTGCTGGTGGCGGCCGGGCTGGTGCGCCGGGTGGTCTGCGGCTTCGTCACCCTGGACTCGATCCCGCTCGAGCCGCACTTCCGGCTGGGCCGCCAGGCCGGCGCGATCGAGCTCACCGAGCTGGACGAGGGCATGCTGCACTGGGGCCTGCTCGCCGCCGCGCACCGGCTGCCGTTCCTGCCGATCCGGGCCGGGCTCGGGTCCGACGTGCCGCGGGTCAACCCGGGGCTGCGCACCGTGCGCTCCCCGTACGAGGACGGCGAGGAGCTCATCGCGATGCCCGCGCTGCGCCTGGACGCCGCCCTGATTCACCTCAACCGGGCCGACCCGGCCGGCAACGGGCAGTACCTGGGCCCGGACCCGTACTTCGACGACCTGTTCTGCCAGGCCGCCGACCGCGCCTACCTGTCCTGCGAGCGGATCGTGGACACGGCGGGCCTGCTCGCCGCCGGCCCGGCCCAGAGCCTGCTGGTCAACCGGGCGATGGTCGACGGCGTGATCGAGGCACCCGGCGGCGCCCACTTCACCAGCTGCGTCCCTGACTACGGGCGAGACGAGGCGTTCCAGGCCGAGTACGCGGCGTCCGCGGCCAGCCCGCAGGCCTGGGAGCTGTTCAGGGCTCGCTACCTGTCCGGCGACGAAGCCGACTACCAGGACGCGGTCCGGCGGTTCCGGGACTCGGCGGCGGCGCGGTGAGCCAGCGCGGAACGCGCCGCGTGAGCGGCGGGGAGGCGACCAGAGCCGAGATATGCACCGTGGCCTGCGCCGAGGCGTGGCGTAACGACGAAGGCATCCTTGCCAGTCCGATGGGAGTGATCCCCGGGCTCGGCGCCCGGCTGGCCCGGCTCACGTTCGCGCCCGGCCTGCTGCTGACCGACGGCGAGGCCTTGCTGCTCGCGCCGGACGAGGCCACCACCGAGGGCTGGCTGCCGTTCCGCTCGGTGTTCACGATGGTGGCGGCCGGCCGGCGGCACGTCATGATGGGGGCCGCGCAGCTGGACCGGTACGGCAACCAGAACATCTCCTGCATCGGCGACTGGGCCCGGCCCCGGGCGCAGCTGCTCGGGGTGCGCGGCGCGCCGGGCAACACGATCAACCACCCGGTCAGTTACTGGGTGCCCCGGCACTCGCCCCGGGTGTTCGTCGAGGCCGTCGACATGGTCTGCGGCATCGGCTACGACCGCGCGGCCGGGATCGACGCCCGCTTCCACGAGCTGCGCGTGGTGGTCACCAACCTGGCCGTGCTCGATTTCCAGACCCCGGACCGGGCCATGCGGCTGCGCTCGGTGCACCCCGGGGTCACGGTGCCCGAGGTGGTCGCGGCCACGGGCTTCCCGCTGGCCGTCCCCGACGAGGTGCCGGTCACCCGGGCGCCGACGCCGGCCGAGCTGGCCCTGATCAGGGACCGGCTGGACCCGGACCGGCGGCGCGAGCAGGAGCTGGCGTGATCAGCACGCCGCTGACCGGCCTGCTCGGCATCCGCCACCCGATCGTGCAGACCGGCATGGGCTACGTGTCCGGGGCCAGGCTGACCGCCGCCACCTCGCGGGCCGGCGGGCTCGGCATCATCGCCTCGGCCACGATGAGCCACGAGGAGTTGCGGTCGGCCATTCGCGACGTGAAGGAACGAACGGGCGCGCCGTTCGGGGTCAACCTACGATCCGACGCCCCGGACGCGGCCGAGCGGGTCGAGACGATCATCGCCGAGGACGTGCGCGTGGCCTCGTTCGCGCTGGCCCCGCGACGCGACCTGATAGCGCGGCTCAAGGACGCCGGGGTCGTGGTGATCCCCTCGGTCGGCGCGCGCCGGCACGCCGAGAAGGTGGCCGCCTGGGGCGCGGACGCGGTCATCGCGGCGGGCGGCGAGGCCGGCGGCCACACCGGCCCGGTCCCGACCAGCCTGCTGATCCCGCAGGTCGTGGACGCGGTGGACATCCCGGTCATCGCGGCCGGCGGGTTCTTCGACGGGCGCGGCCTGGTGGCGGCGCTGGCCTGGGGCGCGGCCGGGATCGCGATGGGCACCCGGTTCCTGCTGACCAGCGACAGCCCGGTACCCGACCTGGTCAAGCAGGCCTACCTGGCCTGCGACGTCACTGGCACGGCGGTCACCACCCGGGTCGACGGGGTGCCGCACCGGGTGCTGCGCACGCCGCTGGTGGAGCGGCTGGACCGGGCCGGGCCGGTTGCCGCCCTCGTCCGGTCGGCACGCAACGCCTCGGCCCTGCGCGGCCTGTCCGGGCTGAGCTGGCCGGAGCTGATCCGGCAGGGCCGGACGATGCGCCGCGGAACCGAGCTGACCTGGGCCCAGGTGCTGATGGCCGCGAACACCCCGATGCTTCTGCGGGCGGCGATGGTGGACGGCCGGCCCGACCTGGGGCTGATGTCGTCCGGTCAGGTGGCGGGCCTGATCGACGACCTGCCCTCGTGCCAGGAACTCATCGGCCGGATCATGGCCGAGGCCGAGCAGTGCCTGGCCCGCCTGGGCCGGCTGGCCGAGCCCAGCCCGTAGCGCACCCGTAGCGCGGCGCCTTGGCCCGGAAACTCGATGGCTCTCAGGCCGCCATGCGGCAATGATTCAGCCATGGCGCTGCGCACGGCGTTCACGCGACTGTTCTCGGTCCGTTACCCGATCGCCCTGGCTCCCATGGGCGGAGCGTCGGGAGGTGCCCTGGCCGCGGCCGTGTCCAACGGCGGCGGCCTGGGGCTGGTCGGCGGCGGCCACGAGGACCCCGGCTGGATCGAGCGTCAGGTGCAGATCGCCGCCCGAGGGACCGACAAGCCCTGGGGCGTCGGTTTCCAGTCGTGGGCGACCGATCCGGCCACGGTCGAGCGGGCCCTGGCGCACGGGCCGGCGGCGGTCATGCTGTCGTTCGGAGACCCGCGCCCCTTCATCGAGCCCGTCCGCGCCGCCGGGGCGGCGTTGATCGTGCAGGTCACCGACCTCGCCGAGGCCAGGCAGGCCATGGACGTGGGGGCCGACGTCATCGTGGCCCAGGGAACCGAGGCCGGCGGGCACGGCGGACGGCGCTCCACGCTGCCTTTCGTCCCCGTGGTGGCGGACCTGGCCGCGCCCACCCCGGTGCTGGCCGCGGGCGGTATCGCCGACGGCCGGGGCGTCGCGGCGGCCCTGGTCCTGGGCGCGGCGGGCGCGCTGGTCGGGACCCGGTTCCTGGTCACCCCCGAAGCCCTGATCGGCCCGACGGCCATGAAGGCGATCATCGAGGCCGGAGGGGAGGACACCGAGCGCAGCCGGGTGTCCGACATCGCCCGGGGCTCGCGCTGGCCGGCCAGGTACCCGGCGCGCACCCTGCGCAACGACTTCTTCGACCGGTGGCGGGGCCGGGAGGACGAGCTGGCCGCCGACACCGCGGCCCGCCGCGCCTACCAGGACGCCGTCGACAGCGGCGACCTGCTGGAGACGGTCTGGGCCAGCGAGGCCATCGACCTCATCACCACCGTGACTCCCGCCGCCGACCTCGTCGCCGCTCTCGCCGCCGACGCCGAAACTGCCCTGGCCCGGGCCGGCGCGTTCTGACCCTCGGGTGGATCACGTCCCCTCGCACCCCCGCACCCCGCCGCGTCAGGGCTGGAAGGGCTTGCCCGCGCCCGTGGTGCACAGCAGGCGCAGGCTCTCCAGGTAGTAGCCCCAGTTGTAGTTGTAGACGCCGTAGTAGTCGTCCTCGAGCTCGATGGCGTACTCCTGCCAGAAGCGCAGCCGGGTGCGGCCGTCGCCACCGGCCGGGGCGAGCTGGAAGCGGAACGTGTTGTCCTGCCATGGTTCGTGGCCGCCGACGCAACGCCAGTCGAGCTCACGGCCGGGTTCCACGCCGGTGATCTCCATGACCGGGTTGAAGTCGCCGCTGAAGGTCCAGTGCACCTGCGCGCCGACCTCGGCGGGCGGCGCGGTGACCTTCGTGCTCCACCAGCCGGCCACGGGACCGGGCTCGGTCAGCGCGGCCCAGACCGTGGCCGGCGGGGCCTCGATGTCGACGACATGATGGATGGTCTTCATGGGTTCTCCCCCGTCGCTCGGCCGGCCAGCAGGGCCGGCAGGTCCTTGGTCAGCTTGTCGTGCCATCCGCCGTCGAAGCCCGCGCGTTGCCCGGCGTGCTCGTCGGCCCAGCCGCTGTGCTCCACCCGAAGCCGGGTGCCGGCGCCGTCCGGCGTCAGCTCGAACGACACCACCGTGTCCCCGAAAGGCCCGGACCACCGGCAGCGCAGCAGGCTCGGCGGCCGCACCTCGAGCACCTCGCCGTCGATCAGGCCGATGTCCGGGCGGGCGTCGAAGACGAACCGGTGCCCGGGCTCGGGCTTGAAATCGTTCGGCATCAGCCAGATGCTCAGCTCGCCGGAGTCGGTCAGCGCCCGCCACACCCGCTGCGGCGGCTGGGCCAGCACGACCTCGTGCTCGATCGCGCCGTCCCTGATCACGGCGCGCCGTCCAGGTGGTCGGCGAGCCTGCCGAGCCGGTCGGCCCAGAACCGGTCCAGCGTGACCAGCCACAGCCGGACCTCATCCAGCGCCTCGCGCCGCAGCCGGTACCGGCGCCGGCGCCCGGACCGGGCCTCGCTGACCAGCCCCACGCCGCGCATCACCGCGAGGTGCTGGGAGACCGCCGGCCTGCTGACCGGCAGCGGCTCGGCCAGCTCGGCCACGAACTTGTCGCCGGACGCGAGGATCTCCACGATCCGGCGGCGGACGGGATGCGCGAGCGCCCCGAACACGTCGGTGACCGGCGGCGCCCCGGCTGCGGGCATGGCCCCAACAATAAGTAAGGAATATCTAACGAGTCAACTCCGGCGGCAGGCGGGCCGCGGCGGCCAGGCCGGCCCGGCCAGCGTCACAGGCGCTCGATGACCGTGACGTTGGCCTGGCCGCCGCCCTCGCACATGGTGGCCAGGCCGTAGCGGGCGCCGGTGCGGGAAAGGGAGTGCACCAGGGTGGTCAGCAGCCGGGCCCCGGTCGCGCCGAGGGGATGGCCCAGCGCGATCGCGCCGCCGCAGGGGTTGACCCGGTCCGGGTCGGCGCCGGTCTCGCGCAGCCAGGCCAGGACCACGCTGGCGAAGGCCTCGTTGATCTCGACCAGGCCGATCTGGTCCAGGGTCATCCCGGCCCGGCGCAGCGCGTGCTCGGTCGCGGCGATCGGCGCGGTGAGCATGAGGACCGGGTCGTCGCCACGGGCGGACAGGTGGCAGATCCGGGCCAGCGGCCGCAGGCCGTGCGTCCGGACCGCGCGCGGCGAGGCGACCAGCAGCGCGGCCGCGGCGTCGGCGATCTGGCTGGCCAGCGCGGCGGTGATCAGCCCGCCCTCGCGCAACGGCTTCAGCGCGGCCATCTTCGCGGCCGAGGTATCCCTGCGGGGGCACTCGTCGGCTGTGACCTCGCCGTACGCCGCGATCTCGGCCCCGAACGCGCCCGAGTCGACGGCGGCCGCCGCGCGCCGATGGCTGGCCAGCGCGTAGCGCTCCATCTCCTCGCGCCCGATCCCCCACTTGGCCGCGATCATGTCCGCCGCGCGGAACTGCGAGATCTCCTGGGTGCCGTACCGCTCCCGCCAGCCGGACGACCCGCCGAACGGGTCGTCGAAGCCGTAGGCCTGCCCGGCCAGCATCGCCGCCGCGATCGGGATCTGGCTCATGTTCTGCACCCCGCCCGCGATCACCAGGTCCGCGGTCTGGCTCAGCACGGCCTGCGCGGCGAAGTGGACCGCCTGCTGGGACGAGCCGCACTGGCGGTCGACGGTCACCCCCGGCACGGCCTCGGGCAGCCCCGCCGCCAGCCACGCGGTCCGCGCGATGTCCCCGGCCTGCGGCCCGATCGTGTCCACGCAGCCGAACACCACGTCGTCGACGGCCGCCGGATCGATACCGGTCCGGTCCAGCAGCGCGCGGATGACGTGCGCGCCGAGGTCGGCCGGGTGCGCGCCGGCCAGGCCGCCGCCCCGCCGGCCGACCGGGGTCCGGACCGCGTCGACCAGGAACGCCTCGGCCATGCCACGCCCCCTCGGCTACAATCGGTAGAACACGTTCTATTTTACCGGCCGGCCAGAGCGATCGCGGAGGGCGGATGCACCTCGCCTACACGCCCGAGCAGGAACGGCTGCGCCAGCAGCTGCGCGAGTACTTCGCCGGCCTGATGACCCCCGAGGCGCGACACAGCCTGGCCGCCGGCGGCGGCGACTACGGCGACGGGCAGGCCTACCGCAGCGTGGTCCGCCAGCTCGGCCGCGACGGCTGGCTGGCGCTGGGCTGGCCTGCCGAGTACGGCGGGCGCGGCGGCTCGGTCCTCGACCAGCTCATCTTCACCGACGAGGCTGCGGTCGCCGGAGTACCGGTCCCGTTCCTGACCATCAACACCGTGGGCCCGACGATCATGCGGTTCGGCACCGGCGAGCAGAAGGCGCGCTACCTGCCGAAGATCGCGGCCGGGGAGATCCACTTCTCCATCGGCTACTCCGAGCCCGAGGCCGGCACCGACCTGGCCGCGCTGCGCACCCGCGCGGTGCGCGACGGGGCCGGCTACGTCATCAACGGCCAGAAGATGTGGACCAGCCTGATCCAGTACGCGGACTTCGTCTGGCTCGCCTGCCGGACCGACCCGGACGCGCCCCGGCACAAGGGCCTGTCGATCCTGATCGTGCCCACGGACGCCCCCGGGTTCTCCTGGACTCCGGTGCGGACGATGGCCGGGCCGACCACCAGCGCCACCTACTACTCCGACGTGCGCGTGCCCGCCTCCGCCCTGGTCGGCGAGGAGAACCGGGGCTGGGCGCTGATCACCAACCAGCTCAACCACGAGCGGGTCGCGCTGACCTCGTCGGCCCCGATCCGGCTGGCCCTGCACGAGGTCCGGGACTGGGCCGCGGCCACCAAGCTGGCAAGCGGGGAGCGGGTCATCGACCAGGAATGGGTCAGGCTCAACCTGGCCCGGGTGCACGCCAAGGCCGAGTTCCTCAAGCTGATCAACTGGCGGATCGCGGCGGAGGCGGACGGCGGCGGTGAGCACAACCCGGGGATCGGGCCCGCGACCGCGTCGGCGACCAAGGTCTTCGGCACCGAGCTGGCCACGGAGGCCTACCGGCTGCTGATGGAGGTGCTCGGCGCGAACGCGCTCGTCCGCGAGGGGTCGGCGGGCGCGCTGCTGTCCGGCCGGATCGAGCGGATGCACCGGGCCGCGCTGATCCTGACCTTCGGGGGCGGCACGAACGAGGTGCAGCGCGACATCATCGCCGCGGCCGGCCTCGGACTGCCCTACGCCAGGCGCTGATACGAGGAGCGATGGACTTCACCCTGAGCGAGAGCCAGCGCGAGCTCGCCGCGCTGACCCGGCAGATCCTGGCCGATCGCGCCACCCCGGAGCGGCTGGCCGAGGTCGAGGCGGCCGGTGACCGGTTCGACGCCGCGCTCTGGGCCGACCTGGCGGCGGC
>JASHUI010000451.1:0-3640 GCA_030040095.1 Streptosporangiaceae bacterium
ACCGGCGGGGCGAAGCCGGCGGGCGAAACCGGCGGGCGCCGGCCCGGACGCAGGGCGACGGCCCCGCACGTCGGCGGCGATGGCCGCGGGCGCGCAGTAACCCCTCGCTGCATGGCAGGTTCCTGGTACCGGGCCGCGGTAACGGGAGGCCGCGAGCAGGAAGGGGCGAACCGTGAGTAACGGGATCGGCATCTTGGCGATCGTGCTGGCGATCGCGGTGATCGTGTGCCTGGCCGGGATGTTCTTCATGGTTCGCCGTTCCTCGGCCCGGCTGGGCGTCGACCCCAGGCCGGCCGACATGACCAGCCTGCGGGCCGGCGGGGCGACGCAGCAGCAGGTCGACGAGGCGGTGCGCCAGGCAGAACTGCTGCGCGAGCGGGCCGAGTCCGACGCCGCGTCGATCGTGCAGAAGGCCGAGGCCGCGGCCGAGCAGATGGCGCAGGGCCGCCGCGAGGTCGAAGACGAGATCCGCGCGGTCAAGGAGGAGGTCCGGCAGCTCCGCGGGGACCTGGAGCGTCGTGAGAGCCGGCTGGCCGAGCGGGAGCAGCGCACCGACGAGGAGGCCCGCCGGGTCGACCAGCGGTCCGCGGACCTGGACCGGCTGGCCCAGGACCTGGACGGGCGGCGCAAGGAACTCGACCGGCTCGACGAGGAGCGCCGCGAGGTGCTGGAGCGGGCGGCCGGCCTGACCGCCGAGCAGGCCAAGGCGGAGCTGGTGGCCACCATCGAGAACCAGGCCAAGCGCGAGGCCACGCTGATCGTCCGGGACATCGAGAACGAGGCCAGGGCCGACGGCCAGTCCCGCGCCCGCAAGATCGTTACGCTGGCCATCCAGCGCGTGGCCAGCGAGCAGACCAGCGAGTCCGTGGTGTCCGTGCTGCACCTGCCGGGCGACGAGATGAAGGGCCGGATCATCGGCCGCGAGGGGCGCAACATCCGGGCCTTCGAGACCGTCACCGGCGTCAACCTGATCATCGACGACACGCCGGAGGCCGTGCTGCTGTCCTGCTTCGACCCGGTACGCCGGGAGGTGGGCCGGCTGACCCTGGAACGGCTGGTCCTGGACGGGCGGATTCACCCGCAGCGGATCGAGGAGGCCCACGAACGGAGCAAGGCCGAGATCGAGCAGCTGTGCGTCAAGGCGGGCGAGGACGCGCTGGTGGACCTGGCCATCACCGACATGCACCCGGAGCTGACGAACCTGCTCGGCCGGCTCCGCTACCGCACCTCGTACGGCCAGAACGTACTGAAGCACCTGATCGAGTCGGCTCACATCGCCGGGATGATGGCCAGCGAGCTGGGCCTGGACCCGGCGCTGATGAAGCGCTGCACGGTCCTGCACGACATCGGCAAGGCGCTGACACACGAGGTCCAGGGCAGCCACGCGCTGATCGGGGCGCAGATCGCGCGGCGGTACGGCGAGCCTGAGGACGTGGTGCACGCGATCGAGGCGCACCACAACGAGGTCGAGGTGCGCACGGTGGAGGCGGTCCTGACCCAGGCCGCGGACGCGATCAGCGGCGGGCGGCCCGGAGCGCGACGGGAGTCGCTGGAGGCCTACGTCAAGCGGCTGGAGCGGCTCGAGCAGATCGCGCTGGCCCACGACGGCGTGGAGAAGGTCTTCGCCATGCAGGCCGGCCGGGAGATCCGGGTCATGGTCAAGCCCGCCGACATCGACGACATCCAGGCGCAGGTGATCGCCAGGGACGTGGCCAAGCAGGTCGAGGACGAGCTGACCTACCCGGGCCAGATCCGGGTCACCGTGGTCAGGGAGTCGCGCGCCATCGAGTTCGCCCGCTAGCGGGCGGCGGGGCCGGCGGGCCAGGGCGGCCCGCGCTCACCCCAGCTTGACCGCGGGAACGCCCGGCGGCGTGAAGCCCAGAATCTGGCCGTAGAACGAGACTTCCGCCTCCAGCGCGGCGGCCACCGCCTCGGCGCCGCGGAACCCGTGCGACTCGCCCTCGAACGCGATGTAGGCGTAGCGGATGCCGTGCGCGGCCAGTTCCTTGGCGATGCCCTCGGCCTGCTCCGCGGGCACGACCGGGTCGTCGAGCCCCTGCAGCAGCAGGACCGGGCAGGTCGCGTCCGTGACGTGGCCGGCCGGGGCGCGCTCGGCGTAGACGGCCTCGAACCCCGGCAGCGGCCCGATCAGCCCGTCCAGGTACCTGGACTCGAAGTCGTGCGTATGTGCGACGAACGTGCTCAGGTCGGACACGCCGTAGTACGAGGCGGCCGCGCTGAACACGGCGCCGCCGGCGGTGCCCGTGGTGACCGCGGCCAGCGCGGTCCAGCCGCCGGCCGACCCGCCCCGGATGGCCAGCCGCGCCGGGTCGGCCTCACCCGTCTCGGCCAGGAAGCGCGCAGCGGCCACGGCGTCCTCGACGTCGACGATCCCCCACTGGCGGCGCAGCCGCTCCCGGTACAGCCGGCCGTAGCCGGTGGAACCGCCGTAGTTCACGTCGATGATCCCGATGCCGCGGCTGGTGAAGTACGCCTTCTCCATGTCGAGCAGGCCGACCACGTGGCCGGTGGGCCCGCCGTGCACCCAGACCACGTACGGCGGCCGTGCGTCCGGGGGACCGGCCGCGTCGGGGCTGGACGGCGGGTAGACCAGGGCGTGCACCACCCGGCCGTACCGTCCCTCGAGGTCGACGCGGCGCGGGACGGGGAGATAGGCCTCGTCGGGCACCTGGCCGATCTCGGGCCGGAGCACCTCCGCGCGGGACGTGGCCGAGTCCGCCAGCACCACCGACAGCGGCTGCGTCGGCCCGCCCGCCAGGCCGGCGATCGCCGTGCCGTCCGCCGTGAGCACCGGGCTGAACTCGGTCAGCGACGGCAGGTCGAGATCGGTCAGCTCGGAGGTGTCCGGGTCCAGCACTCCCAGCCGCATGCCGCCGCGGCCGTGCACGACGGCCAGCCGCCCGTCGCCGAGCAGGGCGAACGGCCGGGCGCCGAGAAGCCACAGCGGGCCGGCGAACTCCTCCTCGGCCGGATACAGCGCCTGCGGCGGCTCGCCGGCCAGCCCCACCTGGTAGATGTTCCACCAGCCGGTCCAGTCGGTCGCCACGTAGAGGCTTGTGTTGTCCCGCCAGGCCGGGGCCAGGACAGACTCGCGCAGGCCGCCCTTGACCAGCCGGCCCTGGCCCACGATGCTTCCCCCGCGCTTGCCTCCCTCGCCCCGCCCTCCCTTGGTGACCGGGGCGACCCGCAGCTCGGTGCCGTCCCAGGGCATGTGCGGGTGATTCCAGCTGATCCAGGCCAGCAGCTTGCCGTCGGGCGAGGGGGTCGGGAACGCGAAGAAGTCCGCGCCGGTGACCAGCGGCCGGATCGCGTCCGGGTCGTCGGCGGCGGAGCCGTCGAGGGGCACGGCCACGATCGACCGGCTCACCTTGCCGTCGGCGTGCCGCTCCTGCACGCACCAGATCTCATGGCGGTCGGGGGACAGCACGAAATCGGCGTACCGCAGCCCGGCCTCGTCGGACGCGCCGGCCCCCGCGTCGGCCGTGCCCGGGTCCGGCGTGATCGGCTGGGGTGCCCCCTTGCCCTCGGAGGCCTCCGCGCCGGCCACGTACAGGCGCTGGTCGGCATAGTTCGCGAACACGATCGCGTGACCGCGCGGCCCCCGGCCGCCGGCCGAGGC
>JASHUI010000452.1:0-5507 GCA_030040095.1 Streptosporangiaceae bacterium
CGTACGGCGTCCTCCAGCGACTCACCGATCTCGACGAAGCCGGCCAGCAGCGAGTAGCCGCCGGCCTGCGAGGCGACGTGCCGGGCGAGCAGGCAGCGACGCGGCCGCCGGATCGTCTCGACGAGGGTGATGACCGCGGGCTCGATGCGCGGGAACAGCAGCGCGCCGCACCCGGCGTTGGCGCAGGCGCGCAGGTAACCCGCGTTTCGAGGCCGGGTGGCCGACCCGCAGCGGCCGCAGTAACGCTGCTGCCTGTTCCAGTGCAGCACGCCGCGGGCGCAGGCCAGTGCCCCGGCCTGCGCGGCGGTCAGGCCGGCGAACAGCGACCGGATGTCGGTCGCGGCGTCCGCTGCCGTGCGCGCGAGCGCGTCTTCCAGGGCCAGATCGGAGAGGTCGACCGCGAAGACCGGGATCTCGTCGTCGAGCCCGAGCAGCACCAGCCGGTCCGGCTCCGCGGCATCGCCGGCACCTGGCAGTTCGACGGGGGCCGGCGGATCCCCGGCCACCAGGCACAGATCGCGCCACAGCGGCCAGATCCGGGCCCGCTCACCGGCCGCCAGGGCCGCGACCCAGGCGGGGTCGTCCCGCCTGCCGGTGGCACGGTCCAGGCCGAAGCCGGCGTAGGGCACCGCCGCCGTCAGGCCAGCTAAGTGTCCCTGCTGCCACACCATGCGTCGATTCCCTTCGGCGTCTTCGCCGTAGACGAGGTCGGTCGCTGGGTCGCACAGTACGCCACCGTTTGTCCCCGCCCGTGCCCCACTCCCGGGCGCGCCACGCCCGGGGCGCGTAGTACTCCGGACGGATATCAGCAGCGCAGATTCGCCCGGCCGCCGGACGACGGCTCATGGCCCCGGTCCGTAGCGTCGAGCGCACGGATGAAGCCGGGCGGCGGCGCGCCGCCCCGACGGGACGAAAGGCCTCCACATGATCGGGAGAACCAGAACCGCGATCACGTTCATCGCGGCGGCGGGTGTGCTCGCGCTCGCCAGCGGCGGCGCCGTTGCCAGCGCCGGGGCCGCCACGGCCCGCGCCAGGGCTGCCACTGACGGCGGCGTCGTGCACCTCTATGAGGTCGGCGGCACCGGCCCCACCGACACCGACGTATTCACCGGCTTGTTCATAGATCACGGGGTCGATCACGTAAGCGTCCTGGATCACGGCAACGTCAACAAGATCGTGCTGACCCGCGGCACCTTCGAGGCGAACATCGCGGCCCTGCTGGCCGGGGTCAAGGCCGTGTCGTCGGCCAGGGGCGGATGCTCGGTCGTGCTGCGGAGCACGGCGCCCGTCCGGCTCTCCCATGGCACCGGCGCCTACCGGGGCATCCATGGCGCGGTCGTCGTTACCCTCGTCAACGCGATGACCTTCGCCAAGAACGCCGGCAAGTGCCCGGCGAATCCCCAGACCGCGACACCGAGCGGAGAGGTCCTCAGCGCCATCGGCAGCGGGCGGGTCTCACTGTGACAACGAGGTCCGCCGCGGGCGTACCCGCCCGCGGCGGACCCCTCACAGGTCGCGACGGGGCGCGTCGCCCGCTACCAGCGCGCCAGCGACAGCATCGCGGCCCTGCTTGACGCCGTCACGCCCCGCCGCTTAAAGTGTCGCTGCTCCGGGCCGGGTAACGGCCCAGGCAGACGCAGAACCAGCGAAGTCCGGTGAGATCCCGGCGCTGTCCCGCAACGGTGGTCCCCCTCGGGGGCGAGCCCGGTCGCCTGATCTGCGTCGGCGAAGTGGTCCTCGGAGGAAGGACGGCTCGTGCGTCCTCCCGCAGATGAGGGGGGACGGGCGAGTGCACGACGACGACCGGGCCGACCCGGCGGATCCCGCGGCCGATCGCGGCAGCGCCATGCCGGACGCAGAAGTTGCCGCGCCTGGCCAGCTCGCCGCCCGGCGGCCGGCCCGCCGGCTCCTCTTCGGGCCCTCCCGGCCGGGAATCCGGCGACGGGATCGCACGCCGCTGCCGGTCGTGCTGGCGGCCTGCGCCGTGCTGCTGGTCGTGATCATGACGCTCGGCGTGGGCATCGGGTCGGTCCCGCTCAGCCCGGTCACGGTCTGGCACGTGGTGGCGGGCGGCCTGGCCGGTCACCCGCAGAACACCGTGGCCGGGATCATCGTCTGGCAGATCCGGCTGCCCCGGGTGCTGCTGGCGGCCGTGGTCGGCGCGGCGCTCACCACGGCGGGCTCGGTCGTCCAGGTCCTGGTGCGCAACGCGCTGGCCGATCCCTTCCTGCTCGGCGTGTCGTCGGGAGCCAGCGTCGGCGCCACCGCCGTGCTGCTGCTGGGGGCGTTCGCCTCCCTCGGCGCATGGGCGATCTCGGTCGGCAGCGTGCTGGGCGCGCTGGCCGCGATGACCGCCGTGTTCCTGGTGTCCCGGTCCGGCCCGGGGCTGGCTCCGACCCAGCTGATCCTGTGCGGCGTCGTGATGTCGGCGCTGTTCGAGTCGATGACCAGCTACTTGATCTTCCGCGGGAACCCACAGGCCACGCAGGCGGTGCTGTTCTGGCTGCTCGGGTCGTTCGGGCTGGCCAGCTGGAACCAGCTGCCGATCCCGGCGGCGGCCCTGGCCGCGGCGATGGTCTACCTGATGGCGCAGGGCCGGACGCTGAACGCGCTGGCCATGGGCGCCGAGCCCGCCGCGTCCCTGGGCGTGGACGTGCGGCGGCTGCGCCGGAACCTGTTCCTGGTCACCTCGCTGATGGCCGGCGTCGCGGTCGCGGTGAGCGGGGTGATCGGGTTCGTCGGCCTGGTCGTGCCGCACATCGTCCGCCTCATGGTCGGCTCCGATCACCGCCGGGTGCTGCCCACGGGCGTGCTGTTCGGCGCCGCGTTCATGGTCCTGGGTGACCTGCTGGCCCGCACGATCGTCGCCCCGCAGGAGATGCCGATCGGGGTGATCACCGCGTTTATCGGCGCGCCCACCCTGATCGTCCTCATCCGCCGCCGGCCCTACCTGTACGGCGCGACGCAGTGAGCCTGCGCCTGGACCGGCTGTCGGTCGACATCGGCGGGCGGCGCATCGTCACCGGAATCGACCTGGCCGTCCGCGAGGGCGAATTCGCCGGGCTGGTCGGCCCGAACGGGAGCGGGAAGTCGACGATCCTCAAGACGATCTACCGGGTGCACGCGCCGTCCGCCGGGCAAGTCCTGCTGGACGGAACCGACCTGCTGGCGCTTCGCCCCAAGGACGCCGCGCGCCGCATCGCCGTGGTCACGCAGGAGTCCACCAGCGAGTTCGACTTCACCGTCCGGGAGATGGTGATGATCGGCCGGACCCCGCACAAGCGATCGTTCGACCGCGACACCGTCGCCGACCGCGCCATCGTCGGCCAGGCGATCGAGCGCGTCGGCTGCGAGATCCTGGCCCATCGCCGCTTCAACACCCTGTCCGGCGGCGAAAAGCAGCTGGTCCTGATCGCCAGGGCGCTGGCCCAGGAGGCCGACCATCTCATCCTCGACGAACCCACCAACCACCTCGACATCCATCACCAGGTTGAGATCCTCGAGGTGGTCGCCGGGCTGGGCGTCACCGTGCTCGCGGCGCTGCACGACCTGAGCCTGGCCGCGCTGTTCTGCCACACCATCCACGTGCTGTCCGCGGGCCAGATGGTGACCGCGGGACCGCCAGGCGCTGTGCTGACACCCGAGACGATCCGGAACGCCTATGGCGCGGACGTCCTGGTCATCGACCACCCCGACACCGGGTCGCCGCATCTGATCCCGCGACGCATCCGGCCCGTTACCCGAGATCACCCTGCCGACGGCAGCTCGGCGCGCCCATCCGCGCCGCCGGATACGTCGGCGTAACCGAAAGGGATTCCAGTGCATCACGACGACGGCTTTCGGCGGTCGGCCCGGCGGCACGCCTGGCTCGCCCTGGCGCTATCCGCGGCCCTGGTGGCCGCCGCCGGCGGGCTGGCCGCCTGCGGCAGCTCCGCACCGCCCGCCTCGAACTCGGCGAAATCCGGCAGCGGATACCCGGTCACCGTCAGCAGCTGCGGCGTGCCGGTGACCTTCGACCGCGAGCCGTCCCGGGCGGTATCCAACGACATCAACACCACCGAGGACATGCTGGCCCTCGGACTGGAACCGCGCATGGTGGGCGACTTCGGCGCGGTGGGCGACGGCCCGGTCGATGGGCCGGCGATACCAGCGGAATACCAGGCCGGATTCAAAAAGGTCCGCGACGTGTCACCCGACAACTACTTCACGCTGGAACAGCTGGTGGGGCTGCATCCGGATTTCCTGTTCGCGGGCTGGAATTACGGCCTGGAGGTGGGCACCAACCTCACCCCGGCCTACTTTGCGAAGTTCGGGATCAAGACCCTGGTGCTCACCGAGTCCTGCGCCCACGTCCAGCCGGGCACGAACTCCGTGAGCATCAACGACACCTACCAGGACCTGCGCAACCTCGGCGCCATCTTCAACGTGCGGGCCCGGGCGCAGAAGGTCATCGCCGGGATGCAGGCCCAGATTGCCGCCGCCCGCGCCAAGATAGCCGGTCTCAAGCCGGTCACGGTCTTCGACTACGACAGCGGCCAGGCCGCGCCGTTCACCGGCCCCGGGCTGGCCATGCCGACCGCCCTGATCAGCCTGGGCGGCGGGACCAACGTCTTCGCCTCGCTGAAGCAGAGCTGGACCTCGGTCTCCTGGGAACAGGTCGTCGCCGCGAAACCGCAATGCATCATCATCAACGACTACGGCACCCCGACCGTCGCGCAGAAAGAGCAGTTCCTGGAGACCTTCTCCGCCTCCAAGAACCTCCCCGCCGTAAAGAACCGCTGCTTCCTGCCGCTGAGCTACGACGAGGTCACCCCCAGCCCGCGCAACGCCGAGGCCGTCGCCGCCATCGCCCGGTGGCTGCACCCCGCCGCGTTCGGCCTGCCCGCCGACGGCTCGTAACGGGGTGGCCCGGCCGCGGCGCCGTCTCAGGCATTCGAGAACAGCGGGATGTTCGCCCCGCTGGCCGGGGCCAGCCGGCTGTCCAGCAGCACGACGATCAGCGCGGCGACGTCGTCCGGGGTCAGGCCGGGACGCAGCGCCGGATTGGCCCGGCGCAGCATCTCGGTGTCGACGGCGCCCGGGCTCAGGCAGATGGCGCTGATGCCGTGCGGCCTGCCCTCGACGGCGATCGCCTCGGTGAGGCCGATGACCCCGTACTTGGAGACGTTGTACGCGGCCAGCCCGGGGAACTTCTCGGTCGCGTACACGCCGGACAGCGACCCGATGGTGAGGATCCGGCCTCCGCCGGCGGCAGCCATGGCGGTGAAGGCCGCGCGACAGCACAGGAACGCGCCGGTCAGGTTGACCCCGAGCGTCTGCGCCCACATGGCCGGCGTGGTTCCCGCGAACGGCGCGGGCGTCAGCACCCCGGCCGCGCACACCAGCGCGCCGAGCGGGCCGATCTCGCTGACCCTCGCGAACAGGCGCCCGACCGCGGCCTCGTCGCCTACGTCCGTCGCCACGGGCGTGGCCCGGCCGCCCGCGTCCTCGATCCGGCCTGCCACGCC
>JASHUI010000453.1:0-2511 GCA_030040095.1 Streptosporangiaceae bacterium
TCCTGTCCCGCAAGCCGCCGTTCGAGCGCCGGTGGGTGGCGGTGCCCGAGGACTTCGGGCGCACCAGGCATCGGGCCGATGCGTACGCCGGGGCCTGGCGGCGCTGGCTCGGCCCGGCCGAACTGCAGTTCACGCAGCGGTCGCTGGCCGGCCGGGAGGCGGTCGCCGACGCCAGCGCCCAGCGCAGCGACTACCAGATCAGCTCGCGCCGGATCTGGGTCTAACCCCCGGCGCGTCCAGCCCCCGGGCGCCGGCCAGCCTCGGGCCTCGCCCAGCCCGGGCCTCGCGCAGCCCGGGCGTCGCCCAGCCCGGGCAACGTCCAACCCGAGCATCGGCTAACCCCGCGTTGACCCGTCACGACAGCCCGTTGACAATCGAGATATCAATATGATATCATATTGATTGGCGGTCGGATAACGGCCGCCGCAGCCGACAGGAGGCATCCCGATGCCCGCACCCAATGACAGCACCGCTCCGAGGGGCCTGCGCGGGTGGTGGGCATCTCCCCCGCGATCTGGCATGCGACGCATCATCTCGCCATGGGAGTACCGCCACCTCCGTGGCTGGGCAAACGTGCGCATTGCCGCCGGTGCCGTCCTGGCCGGCCTTGGTGTCGTTACGCTCTCCTTCGGCGGGAACGACTGGAAGACGTACTGGTGGACGCTGGCGTTCCTGGCGGCGGCGGTGGCGCAGCTTTCGGTCGCCTACTGGTTTCTCACCATCGCTCGTTCCGAGTCTGGCCTGACCTGAGCCCGGTCAGGCACCGCCCGCCCGCTGCTCGCCCGGTTCAAGGGCGGCCGTGAAGGCAGCGAGCGTCGGCGTCCCTGGCGCCCGGTCCAGTACGGCGAAGGTCACCTGCTCGAACCGGGAATGGAAGGCCCCTGTCGGCCCGAGATGATCCGCGAACGCCGAGGCCACCACGGCGGGCGAGTTGCGGAACACGCCGCAGCCCCACGCGCCGAGCACCAGCCGCCGCAGCCCGCTGGCCCAGAACACCGCGAGCACCAGCGCGGCCCGGGCCGACAGCACCTCCGGCAAGGTGCCCGCGTGCGGGTGCCCGGCGCCGAGCGCGCCGGCGTTCGGCGCGGCCGCGGTCACGAACGAGACCGGGTACGGCTCGGCCAGCAGCGCTCCGTCGTCGTCGCGGAACACCGGCACGCCCGGTGAGAAGATCACCCGGTCGCTGTAGCGCAGGTCGCGCTGGGCCCGGTGGAACGCGTAGAACTCCGGCGCCCCGACCAGGCAGCGGTACAGGGCCGAGGACCGGGCCAGGCTCTCCTCCTGCGCCTGGGCCCCGCCGCGGAAGCCGCCGCCGGGGTTCTTGGCCGAGGCGAAGTTCAGGCATCCGACCGGGTCGCCGAGCCGCCGGGCCGCCGCCAGCGACGTCTCGCCGGTGACGTCGATCCGGGTGCCCGAGGAGGCCGCGGCCGGCTCCGCCGTGAGCCCGGCCAGGACCGCACGCGACTCGTCCGGCGCCCAGAGCCGGGTGCCAGCGACCGAACGGGCGAGGTCGTCGGCGATCTGGACGCGCCCGAGGGCGGGGTGGTCATACCAGCCGCGGTCCAGGATCTGCAGCGTCTCCTCGGCCAGCGCGGCCCGCCGGTTCCTCATCCAGCCCTCCTTGACACCCCGATCCTGTATGTTACTCTGAATCTGAGTATATCTCATAGTGAGTATAACGTTAGGCGGGCGACATGGCCGAACCAGCCGGACAGCCGGGCACGCCCGGACCCGACAGCGAGGCGCGGTTCCTGGCCGAGTACGACCCGCGGGCGTTCGAGCCGATCGGGGTCACCGTCGACGTGGTGGCGCTGACCATCCGCGACGGGGCCCTGCACGTGCTGCTGGTGCGGCGCGGCCTGCCGCCGTTCGAGGGCTGGTGGGCCCTGCCTGGCGGGTTCGTCAAGACCCGGACCGGGCCGGGCGGCGAGCGGATCGAGGAGGACCTGCCCGAGGCCGCGATCAGGGAGCTGGCCGAGGAGACCGGCGCCGAGCTCGGCCGGATCCATCTCGAGCAGCTCGCCGCCTACGGCACCCCGGGCCGGGACCCCCGGATGCGGGTGGTCTCCGTGGCGTACCTGGCGTTCGCGCCGGAACTCCCCGACCCGCGCCCGGGCAGCGATGCCAGCGCCGCGGCCTGGGTGCCGGTGAGCGACCTCGGCCTGGCCGAAACCGGCGCGGGCCAGCGCCCGGGGACCACGAGGAAGCTGGCGTTCGACCACGCACGGATCCTGCACGACGGCCTGGAACGGGCCCGCTCCAAGCTCGAGTACACGCCGCTGGCCACCGCGTTCACCGGCGAGGAGTTCACGATCTCGGAGCTGCGGGCGGTGTACGAGACCGTCTGGGGCGAGCCGCTGCACGCGGGCAACTTCCACCGCAAGGTCCTGTCCGTGCCGGGCTTCGTGGAGAGCACCGGCTCGGTCACGCCGCATGGCGGGGCCCGCGGCGGCCCCCGGGCCCGGCTGTACCGGCGCGGCGACGCGCGGCTGCTGCACCCGGCGCTGCTGC